>DUTZ01000045.1 GCA_012841845.1 Actinomycetales bacterium
GCGTCGTCGGCGACGTGCTGGTGCGTCATGGGGTCCGAGCCGTCCCACGCGGAGACGTTCCTGGCCCGGGGCAGGTCGTCGCGGTGGAACACCGGGTTGTGGCCCTTGGCCTTCTGCTGCAGGTAGTGCCGCAGCAGCGCCACCGCCAGCCCGCCGAGCGGGATGATCGCGATGAGGTTGATGGTGGCCATGAAGCCCATGAACAGGTCGGCGAGGTTCCAGATGAGGTCCACCGACCCGAGGCAGCCGCCGATCACCGCGAGCAGCACGAGGCTGCGGAAGACGGTGAGGGCGGCCTTGGACTCGCGCAGGAAGGTGATGTTGGCCTCGCCGTAGTACGAGTTGCCGAGGATCGAGGAGAACGCCAGGAAGAAGATGACGACGGTGAGGAACGGGACGCCCCACGCGCCCACCTGCCCGGCGAGCGAGTCCTGCGTCAGCGTGATGCCCTCACGGTCCCCGCCGAACTCCGGGTTGGCCAGCAGGATGATGAACGCGGTGGCCGAGCAGACGACGAGCGTGTCGAAGTAGACGCCGAGCGCCTGCACGAGGCCCTGCTTGACGGGGTGCGAGACCGAGGCGGTGGCGGCGGCGTTGGGCACCGAGCCCATGCCGGCCTCGTTGGAGAACAGACCGCGGCGCATGCCCTGCATGATCGCCGCGCCGAGGGCCGCGCCGGCCACCTCGCGGAGGCCGAGCGCGTGGCCGACGATGAGGGAGACCATCTCCGGCACCTCGGTGATGTTGAGCGCCACCACGATGAGCGCCACCACGACGTAGGCGGCGGCCATGAGCGGCACGATCACCTCGGTGACGGCGGAGAGCCGCCGGACGCCGCCGAAGATGACGACGCCGGTGACCACGGCGAGGGCGATGCCGATCGCGAGGCTCGCACCCAGGCCGTCGAGCGTGAACTGGTTGCGGACCGACTCGGCGATGGAGTTGGCCTGGACGGCGTTGAAGACGAAGCCGTAGGTGACCGTGATGATCACCGCGAACGCGACGGCGACCGGCTTCCACCCCAGGCCGTCGCGGATGTAGTAGGCGGGACCGCCCACGTAGGAGTCCTTGCCTCTGACCTTGTAGAGCTGGGCGAGGGTGGACTCGACGAACGCCGTGGCGCCGCCGATGATCGCGAGCAGCCACATCCAGAACACCGCGCCGGGGCCGCCGACGGTGATCGCGATCGCGACGCCGGCGACGTTGCCGGTGCCCACGCGGGACGCCGCCGAGATGGTGAAGGCGCGGAAGGCGGAGATGCCCTTCTTGCCCTCCTCGATCTCCGCGGGCTTCTCGAAGATCGTCTTGAGCATCTCCGGGAACATCCGGATCTGCACGATCAGCGTGGTGATCGAGAAGTACAGACCCGCGATCACCAGCAGGGCGATGACGAGGTACCAGTAGACGTCGTTGACGTCGGCGACGAGGTCGGTGACGGTGCTCACACGGCGACGGTATCGGACGGGCGCCCGACCCGCACACCGACCTAGGGTGGGGGAGTGACCGAGTTCGCCCCCACCGCCCCCGACGTCGCCGTCCTCTTCGAGGGCGGCGGAATGCGCGCCGTCCACTCGGCCGGGGTGGTCGAGACGCTGCTCGAGGCGGGCATCCACGGCGGTCTCGCGGCCGGCATCTCGGCCGGGGCCACCCACGTGGCCAACTACCTCTCCCGCGACGGCGCCCGGGCGCGCAACAGCTTCGTGGAACTGGCCGCCGACCCCAACTTCGGCGACTGGCGCAGCTTCGCCCGCGGCAAGGGCCTGTTCAACGCCGAGTACATCTACGAGCAGACCGGCCTGCCCGACCAGGCCCTGCCGTTCGACTTCGAGACCTACCGGTCCAGCGCGACCACCGCCCGGATCGGGACGTTCCGCTGCTCGGACGGCGCCACGGTGTTCTGGACCGACGAGGACGCGGCGACGATGGGCGACCTCATGCGGATGGTGCGCTCGTCGTCGACCATGCCGGTGTGGATGCCGCCGGTGCTCATCGACGGCGAGTACTACGTCGACGGGGCCCTGGGGCAGGACGGGGGGATCCCGCTCTCCGCCGCGCGTGAGGAGGGTTACGAGCGCTTCCTCGTCGTCCTCACCCAGCAGCGCGGCTACCGCAAGGTGCCGCCGCGCCGGCTCACGCCCTTCTACCGCTCGTACTTCCGCCGCTTCCCGGCGGTGGGCGAGGCGCTCCTGCGCCGCTGGGCGCTCTACAACGAGACCCTCGACGAGATCGAGGAGCTGGAGGAGGCCGGCGCCGCGGTGGTGTTCCGCCCGGAGCGGACCATGATCCGCAGCTACGAGCGCAGGGTCGACCGCCTCGCCGAGGCCTACGTGCTGGGGCGCGAGCAGGCCCGGCGGGAGGTCGACACCTGGCTGGAGTTCTGCGGGTTGTAGCGGGGGTGCACCCCCGCTTCGTCAGGAGCCGAAGAGCGCGGCGCCGCCGGCGAGGGTGCCGAGAACGTACGCCGGCAGGCGGAGGAGACCGTCGATCGCGGCGGAGCCGAACGGCTCGGGGACCAGATCGGCGGAGCCGGAGGCGAGGGAGTACCAGAAATCGGAGAACATGACGTGTCCTTTCGGTCGTCGGGTCGGTGCGACCCACTTTCGGTGTGAGCCACGTCACTTCACGCTAGACCTCCTCGCCGGGCGTGCCACCGGTCGGCCGGGGTGGGGCGTCGACGAGGACGGGCACCTCGCCCGAGCCAGGGGGGCGGCTCGAGGGCGGGGCGCCCGTCGGGAGGAGGCCGAAGGGGGGTCGGCCTATGTCCTCGCATGTCAGAGTAGGCGCACGGCGCCCGCGTGTCCACGCGTTCGCGGCGTGGGAGGGGAGCTTCCCCCCGACGGGGTGTGGTGCCGACGGCGGTGTGCGCGGACCGGAGGAATAGACAGACTGGTCTGTACCCCGCTACTCTCGCGGCCATGACCGACACCGCCACCCGTCCCGCCCGTCCCTCTCGCCCCGCGCGCGCCGCCAAGCCGCAGGGCCAGTGGAAGGTCGACGGCAAGCTCACGCTCAACCACAACGAGGCGTTCAAGCTCGAGGACGACGCGCTCAACGTGCGCCAGCGGATCCTCGACACGTACTCCAAGGAGGGCTTCGGCTCGATCCCGCCGGACGACCTGTCCGGTCGGATGCGGTGGTGGGGGCTCTACACCCAGCGCAAGCAGGGGCTGGACGGCACCCGGACCTCCAAGCTCGAGGCGGACGAGCTGCAGGACGAGTACTTCATGATGCGCGTCCGCACCGACGGCGGCGCGGTGACCACCGACCAGCTCCGGGTGCTGGCGGGCATCTCCACCGACTTCGCGCGGGGCACCGCCGACATCTCCGACCGGCAGAACATCCAGTACCACTGGATCCGCATCGAGGACGTCCCCGAGATCTGGCGGCGCCTCGAGGAGGTGGGTATCGACACTGTGGAGGCCTGCGGCGACTGCCCCCGCGTCATCCTCGGCAGCCCGGTGGCCGGCGTCGCCGAGGCCGAGCTCCTCGACCCCACCCCGGTGATCGCCGAGATCAAGCAGAAGTACATCGGGACCACCGAGTTCTCCAACCTGCCGCGCAAGTTCAAGTCCGCCATCACGGGCCACCCGAGCCTCGACGTGGTCCACGAGATCAACGACATCTCGCTGGTCGGCGTGGAGCACCCCGAGCTCGGCGCGGGCTACGACCTGTGGGTGGGCGGCGGCCTGTCCACCAACCCGCAGCTCGCCACCCGCATCGGCGTCTTCGTCCGCCAGGAGGAGGCCGCCGAGGTGTGGGCGGCCGTCGTGAGCATCTTCCGGGACTACGGCTACCGCCGCATGCGCACCCGCGCCCGGCTGAAGTTCCTCGTCAAGGACTGGGGCGCCGAGAAGTTCCGCCAGGTGCTGCAGGACGAGTACCTGGGCCGCGAACTGCCCGACGGCCCCGCCCCCACGCGCGCCGTGGGCCACTTCGACCACGTGGGCGTCCACGAGCAGAAGGACGGCCGCCGCTACGTGGGCGCCGCCCTCACCGTGGGCCGCGCCGGCGGCGAGACCCTGACGCGGGTCGCCGACCTCGCCGAGGCCGCCGGGTCCCACCGCGTCCGCTTCACCCCCCACCAGAAGCTCCTCGTGCTGGACGTGGAGCCGGACCGCGTCGACGCCCTGGTCGACGGCCTCGCCGAGGTGGGTCTCTACGCCCGTCCCAGCTCGTTCCGCCGCGGCACCATGGCGTGCACGGGTATCGAGTTCTGCAAGCTCGCCTTCGTGGACACCAAGGACACCGCCACGGCGCTCGTCGACGAGCTGGAGCGGCGCTTCGCCGACGACACCCCGCTGGAGACGCCGCTGTCCATCCACCTCAACGGCTGCCCCAACAGCTGCGCCCGCATCCAGACCGCCGACATCGGCCTCAAGGGCCAGCTGCTCGACGGCGACACCCCGGGCTTCCAGGTGCACCTCGGCGGCGGGCTGGCCTCGCAGGACCAGGAGTCCGGCGGCCTCGGCCGCACGGTCCGCGGCCTGCGCGTCGCCTCGGCCGACCTCGCCGACTACGTCGAGCGCATCATCCGCCGCTACACCGACGGCCGCGAGGCCGACGAGACCTTCGCCCAGTGGGCCCACCGCGTGGACGAGGAGGTGCTCGCGTGACCGTCGACCTCGACCTGCTGCCCCGCAGCACCGTCCTCACCCCCGGGCCCGGCCGCCGGCGCACCGGCGAAGAGCTCGAGGCGATCGCCGACGAGGCCGCCCGGCGGTTCGACGACCGCGGCCTCTACGGCCGTCACGGCGAGGTGGACCCCGCCGAGGTGCTGGCGTGGGCCGGCGAGACCTTCGGCGACGCGCTCGCCGTGGCCTGCTCCATGGCCAACACCGTGGTGCCCGAGATGACCGCGCAGCACGCGCCCGGCGTGGACGTGCTCTTCCTGGACACCGGCTACCACTTCCCGGAGACGGTCGGCGTCCGCGACGCGCTCGCCGCCACCCCGGGCCTCAACGTGGTGGACGTGCGCAGCCCCGCCTCCCGCGCCGAGCACGAGGCCGCGCTCGGCCCGCGCCCCTTCGAGACCCACCAGGAGCTGTGCTGCCGGCTGCGCAAGGTGGAGCCGCTCGACGCGGCGCTCTCCGGCTACGAGGCGTGGATCACCGGCGTGCGCCGCGTGGACACCGACCACCGGGCCGGCGCCGCGATCGTCGAGTGGGACGCCAAGCACGCGATGGTCAAGATCAACCCGCTCGTCGCCTGGACCCTCGACCGCGTGCACGCCTACGCCGCCGAGCACGGCTGCCTGCTCAACCCGCTGCTCGACGACGGCTACCCGTCGATCGGCTGCGCACCGTGCACCCGCCGGGTCGCCCCCGGCGAGGACCCGCGCTCCGGCCGCTGGGCCGGGCTCGACAAGACAGAA
>DUTZ01000561.1 GCA_012841845.1 Actinomycetales bacterium
CGGCGGGTAACCCGCCGGGTGCACCCCGACGGCGGGCCCGCCGATGCGGCATCCGGGCCCCCGGATGTGGACAATGGCGGGGTGACCACGCGCGTTCTCGTCCTCGGCAGCACCGGCTCGATCGGCACCCAGGCCCTCGAGGTGACCTCCGGTGCCGAGCCCGGCCGCTTCACGGTGGTGGGGCTGGCCGCCGGGGGTGGCCGGATCGACCTGCTGGCCGAGCAGATCGCGGCCACCGGGGCGCGCGCGGTGGCCGTCTCCGATCCCGCCGCCGCGGACCGGATCCGGACGGAGTTCCCCGACGCCACGGTGTTCGACGGGCCCGGCGCGGCCACGGCTCTCGTCGAGGAGGTGGGCGCCGACGTCGTCCTCAACGGCATCGACGGCTCGATCGGGCTCGGCCCGACCCTCGCCGCGCTCCGGACGGGGGCCCGCCTGGCGCTGGCCAACAAGGAGTCGCTCGTGGCCGGCGGCGCGCTCGTGACCGGCGCGGCGGCCCCCGGACAGCTGGTCCCCGTGGACTCCGAGCACTCGGCCATGGCGCAGTGCCTGCGAGCGGGTACCGCCGACGAGGTGGACCGGCTCGTGCTCACCGCCTCCGGCGGGCCGTTCCGTGGCCGCACCCGCGCGGAACTGGCCGACGTGACCGCCGAGCAGGCGCTCGAACACCCGACGTGGGCGATGGGCCGGATGATCACCCTCAACTCGGCCACGCTGGTCAACAAGTCGCTCGAGCTCATCGAGGCCCACCTGCTGTTCGGGGTGCCGTACGAGCGGATCGACGTCACCGTCCACCCGCAGTCCGTGGTCCACTCCGCCGTCACGTTCGTCGACGGCGCCACGGTGGCCAAGGCCTCGCCGCCGTCCATGAAGCTGCCCATCGCGCTCGCGCTGGGGTGGCCGGACCGTGTCCCGGGGGCCTCGACGCCCCTGGACTTCACGCGGACCCACACGTGGACCTTCGAGCCCGTGGACACCGGGACGTTCCCCGCGATCACCGTGGCCCGCGCCGCCGGCGAGGCGGGCGGGTTGCGCACCGCCGTGTTCAACGCCGCCAACGAGGAGGCGGCGCCGGCGTTCCTCGACGGCCGGATCGGGTTCTGCGACATCGTGGACGTCGTGGCGGAGACCGTGGAGGCCGCGGACGCGTGGTCGGCCGACCCCCGCGACCTGGACGACGTCACCGCCGCGGAGGACTGGGCCCGCCGTCACGCCGCCGGGCTCGTCGCCGGCCGGGAGCGCTGAGTCGTGCTCGCCGTCGGCATCGTCCTCTTCGCGCTCGGGATCATGGTCTCGATCGTGCTCCACGAGTACGGGCACATGCGGGTCGCGCAGGCCACGGGCATGAAGGTCCGCCGCTTCTTCGTGGGCTTCGGCCCCACCCTGTGGTCCACCCACCGCGGGGGTATCGAGTACGGGCTCAAGGCGATCCCGCTCGGCGGATTCTGCGACATCGCCGGCATGACGGCGTACGACCGGCTGGATCCGGAGGACGAACCCAGGGCGATGTGGCGCCAGGCGTGGTGGAAGCGCGTCGCCGTCCTGCTCGCCGGCCCCGTGATGAACATCATCCTGGCGATCGTCCTGTTCTACGTGGTGGCCGTGGGCTGGGGACTCGCCAACCAGGACGTCAAGTCCATCCCGACGCAGGAGGTGGCGGCCCTCGTCGGCGAGACCTGCGAACCCGGGGCGGTCGACGCGGACGGCGCCCCGGTCTGCGGGGAGGGCGTGGGACCGGCGGGTACCGCGGGGATCCGGGCGGGCGACCGCATCACCGCCGTCGACGGCGAGGCGGTCCACAACTGGGCCGAGGTCGCCCCGCTCGTGACCGGCCGGGCGGGCGAGACCGTCACGGTCACCGTGGACCGGGCGGGGGAGCAGGTGACGGCCGGGGTGGACGTGGCGGCGCTCCCGGTGGCGGGGCAGGCGGACCGGGGCGTGCTCGGTGTCTCGCTCGACGAGGACGCGATCCCCGCGCACTACCGCGACGACCCCGACTACCAGCCCTGGCACACGTACGACGCCGTGGCGGCGATCCCGGCGACGTTCGTGTTCACCGGCCAGATGATCGAGCTCACTCTGGAGGGGCTCGCCTCGTTCCCGTCCAAGATCCCCGGAGTCGCGGCGTCGATCTTCGGGGCCGAGCGGGCCGAGGACTCGCCCGTGTCGGTCGTGGGTGCGAGCCACATCGGCGGGCAGGCCGTCGAGCGGGGCATGTGGGAGGTGTTCCTGCTCTTCCTCGCCGGACTCAACCTGTTCCTCGGGGCGTTTAACCTCGTCCCGCTGACGCCCTTCGACGGCGGACACATCGCGGTGGTGTTCTACGAGAAGATCCGCGACGCGCTGCGCCGCGTCCGCGGCCTGGCCCCCGGCGGGCCGGCCGACTACGAGAAGCTTGCTCCGCTGACGATGGGGGTGTTCGTGATCCTCATCGGCGTCTCCGCGATCGTCATCACCGCCGACTTCGTCAACCCCATCCTCCTCCCCGGGTGAGGCGCCCCTCGCGCGTCCGCCCACGGACCCGGATAATGGCGTGCGGGACGCACGACCACCCCTGCAGCCCCTACGGAAGGCCCTAGACGTGAACGACTCCTCCTCGATCCCCGTCGGACTCGGCATGCCCGATGCGCCGCCGCCGGTCCTGGCCCCGCGGCGCAGGACCCGGCAACTGTTCGTCGGTCCGGTCGGGGTGGGCAGCGATCACCCGGTCTCGGTGCAGTCCATGACCAACACCAAGACGCACGACATCAACGCGACGCTGCAGCAGATCGCCGAACTCACGGCGTCGGGCTGCGACATCGTGCGCGTGGCGTGCCCGCGCCAGGAGGACGCCGACGCGCTGGCCACCATCGCCCGCAAGTCGCCGATCCCCGTGATCGCGGACATCCACTTCCAGCCCAAGTACATCTTCGCGGCCATCGACGCCGGCTGCGCCGCGGTCCGCGTCAACCCGGGCAACATCAAGGAGTTCGACGGCCGCGTCAAGGAGGTCGCCAAGGCGGCCGGGGACGCCGGGATCCCGATCCGCATCGGCGTCAACGCCGGGTCCCTCGACCCCCGCCTGCTCGCCAAGTACGGCAAGGCCACCCCCGAGGCGCTCGTCGAGTCCGCGGTGTGGGAGGCCTCCCTGTTCGAGGAGCACGGGTACGGCGACATCAAGATCTCGGTCAAGCACAACGACCCGGTGATCATGGTCGAGGCCTACCGGCAGCTCGCCGCACAGACCGACTACCCCCTGCACCTCGGCGTCACCGAGGCGGGCCCGGCGTTCCAGGGCACCATCAAGTCCGCGGTGGCCTTCGGCGCTCTGCTCGCGGAGGGCATCGGCGACACGATCCGCGTCTCGCTCTCGGCCCCGCCGGCCGAGGAGATCAAGGTGGGCTCCCAGATCCTGCAGTCGCTCAACCTGCGCCCGCGCAAGCTCGAGATCGTCTCGTGCCCGTCCTGCGGGCGCGCCCAGGTGGACGTGTACAAGCTCGCCGAGGAGGTCACCGCAGGCCTCGAGGGCATGAGCGTGCCGCTCCGTGTGGCCGTCATGGGCTGCGTCGTCAACGGCCCCGGCGAGGCCCGCGAGGCCGACCTCGGCGTGGCCTCCGGCAACGGCAAGGGCCAGATCTTCGTCAAGGGCGAGGTCATCAAGACCGTCCCCGAGGCGATGATCGTCGAGACCCTCATCGAGGAGGCCATGCGGATCGCCGAGGAGATGGGCATGGACGCCGACGACGTGGTCTCCGGGGCGGAGGGGCAGGGCCCGCAGGTCAAGGTCACGAGCTAGGGCCGTGACCGACACGGTTCCGGCCCCGACGGGGACCGACGGCTGCCGCGCGGTGCGCCCCGGCGAGGCCCGGGCCGTGGCCGAGGTGCTGGCGGGGGACCCGCTGGTGGCCTGTCCGTCCGCGGAGGCGTTCGCCCGGACCGGCGTCCGGCCGGGCCCCGAGGGGCGCTTTCTCACGCACGGCGGTCCCGGGCGGTCTCTGCTCTTCGTGGGGAACTCGGTGCTGCCCCTGCGGGGCGGACGCGACGACCTGCGCGCGTTCGGCCACGCCGTGGCCGACGTGGCCGCGGGCCCGCTGTCCGTGCACGGACGCCGCGAGTACGTCGCCGCCGTGTGGGACACGCTCGGTGACTACTGGGATGCGCGGGAGATCCGCGACCGCCAGGTCCTCATGGTCGACCGGGGCCGGGCCTCCGTCGGTCCCGCCCACCCCGGCGTCCGCCCGGCGGCGCTCGGGGAGTTCGATCTCGTCCTGCCCGCGGCCGCGGCGATGTACCGGGAGGAACTCGGCGCGGACCCCTTCGAGGTGGGCGGGGGTGTGCCGTTCCGGCGGCGGGTGGCCCGGGCGCTCGCCCGGGGCCGCACGTGGGTGTGGGTGGACCGCGGCGAGGTGGTGTTCAAGGCCGACGTGTCGGCGGAATCGACCCGGGTCGCCCAGCTCCAGGGGATCTGGGTGCGCCCGGAGCGGCGGGGGACCGGGGTGGGTACGGCCGGTACGGCCGCCGTCTGCGCCGCGCTCCGGCGCCGCGGTCTCACCCCGTCGCTCGTGGTCAACGAGACCAACGTGGCGGCGGTCCGGGCGTACCGACGCGCCGGCTTCACCGTCGCCGTCGCCTACACCACTGTACTGGTGTAGAGGGCATTTCCCGGCGGAGAGTAGCAGGGGCGCCGGCTCCTGTGGGGCTGTTCCCGCCTTCCGGAAAACCACTTCTCCACGAGTGCATTTGCGCTGGTCGGGCCCGGTAAAATCTCTTCGAGAATAGTGATTTTGAAAGTGGCCGAACCTCTGTCGCGAACGGGGGGACGGGGGCTATGTTGTCTGCGCGAGACTTCGTTCCACTCCCGTCCTCTTCGTCTGTAGCAAAGGTGGCCATCGTGGCGTTCAGCGTTGATCAGCAGCCCTCGAAGGCGGAGATCGCGATCTCCAAGGGATGGGTCCAGGGCGTCGCCCTGGTCATGATCTTCGGGTTCCTCATCATGGGGGTCCTCGCGTTCCGCACCTACTCCGACTCGATGCCCCAACCGAGCCGGGTCGTCACCACCGAGGGCGACGTCGTCTTCACCGGCGAGGACATCACCTCCGGGCAGGAGATCTTCCTCCGCCGTGGCCTCCAGCAGTACGGGTCGATCGTCGGCCACGGCGGCTACCTCGGGCCCGACTACACGGCCGAGTACCTCCGGCTCTCCAGCGAGCACGTGCTCGAGGACCTGCGCTCCCAGGGGGTCCGGGACCCGTCGGTGGCGCTCGTGGAGATGATGCGGGACAACCGCTACGACGAGGCGAGCGGCACGCTCGTGTTCACCCCCGAGCAGGCCCGGGCCTTCGAATCGATCCGTGCCCACTACGCCGAGTTCTTCGGGGTGGACACGACCGAGCACGGACTCATCCCGTCGGCGATCACCGACCCGGACCAGATCCACGACCTCACGGCCTTCTTCGGCTGGACCGCGTGGGCCGGCGCCGCCGAACGCCCGGGACTCGACTACTCGTACACCAACAACTGGCCCCCGGAACCGATGGTCGAGAACCATCCCACCGCCGAGGTCCTCGTGTGGTCCGCGATGTCGCTGGTGGCGCTCCTGGGCGGACTGGGGCTGCTGTTCGCGCTCTACGGACGGTGGAGCAAGACCATCGGGTGGCACGGCAGCGAGTCACCGACGCTGGCGTTCCTCCAACCGGGGCAGGTGGGGATCACCAAGGCCCAGAAGGCCACGGCGTGGTTCTTCCTCGTCGTCGCCGTCCTGTTCCTCATCCAGCTCATGGTCGGCGGCGCGATCCAGCACTACCGCTCCGACCTCACCAGCTTCTTCGGCATCGACCTCGCGCAGGTGCTGCCGTTCAACCTCGCCCGGACGTGGCACGTTCAGCTCTCGCTGCTGTGGACCGCCGCGGCCTTCCTCGCCGCGGCGATCTTCCTCGCGCCCATCATCTCCGGCCGGGAACCGAGGCGGCAGCACTGGCTGGCGTACGGGCTGCTCGGCGCGCTGGCGGTCGTGGTCGCCGGCACGCTGGTCGGGACCGCGGTGAGCACCTTCGGCCCGGAGTGGGCGGAGGGGTCGATCTTCTTCGACCAACAGTGGGAGTACCTGGACCTGCCGCGATTCTGGCAGATCCTGCTGGTGATCGGCCTCTTCCTCTGGTTCGTCATCATCTACCGGGCGATCCGGTCGCGGCTGCGCACGGAGTCGAAGTTCAACATGCCGTGGCTGTTCCTCTACGCGGCCCTGGCGATCCCGGCCTTCTACGCGGTGGGGCTGCTCGCCGGCACCGAGACGCACCTCACGGTGGCCGAGTTCTGGCGGTTCTGGGTGGTCCACCTGTGGGTCGAGGACTTCCTCGAGCTGTTCACCACGGTGATGGTGGCCTACATCTTCGTCATGCTCGGGGTGGTCCGGCGCAAGATCGCCATCCAGATCATCTTCCTCGACATCATCCTCTACTCGGCCGGCGGCGTGATCGGCACGATGCACCACCTGTACTTCTCGGGGACACCCGTCGAGCACATGGCCCTGGGCGCGTTCTTCTCCGCGCTCGAGGTGATCCCGCTGACCTTCCTCACCGTCGAGGCCTGGACGTTCCTCCAGCTCGGCGCCCGGCAGGAGTCGCGCAGCGCCGCCCCGTTCCCGCACCGGTGGGCGGTGATGTTCCTCGTGGCCGTGGGCTTCTGGAACTTCGTCGGCGCAGGGGTCTTCGGCTTCCTCGTCAACCTGCCGATCGTGTCCTACTACCAGATCGGCACGGCGCTCACCGCCAACCACGCGCACGGCGCGATGATGGGCGTCTACGGCATGCTGGCGATCGGCCTCGCGCTCTTCGCCCTGCGCTACGTCATCCCGCCGCAGCGCTGGCCCGACAAGCTGGCCAAGATCTCCTTCTGGTCGCTCAACATCGGTCTGGCGTGGATGGTGTTCGCCACCCTCCTCCCGCTGGGCGTGCTGCAGCTGTGGTCGTCGGTCAACGACAGCTACGTGGAGGCCCGCTCCCTGCGCTACCTCACCGAACCCGGCAACGCCGTCCTCGAGTGGATGCGCCTGCCCGGCGACTTCCTCATGATCCTCGGCGGCGCCCTGCCGTTCCTCTGGATCGCGTGGCTCGGCGTCCGGCACGGCATCAGGGCCACGGTCACGCGGATGGAGCCGGAGACCCTCTTCGTCGAGGAGCACGAGGCCGCCCGCGGGGACCGGACCGGTGAGATGGCCGGCGTCGGCGCGGGGACCGGGGCACAGGGTGACGACGAGGTGATCCCGCCGAGCCGGAGCCGCTACGCCTCGGACCGGCGGACGGCCGAGGACCCGGAGGCCGGGTCGTGACGGGGATCGCCGTGTCGGCCTGGCTCGCCGCCGGCTACGGTGCGGTCCTCGTCCTGGTGGCCTACGCCATCGACAGGATGGCGCGCCGCGCGCAGACCAGGCTGCAGGAGCAGCGCACGCCGGGGTTCGTCTACCACGAGGACCACGACGCCTGGCTGTGCCCCGAGGACCAATGGCTGTGGCCGCGGTCGTTCGACCCGGACAACAGGGTGATGCGCTACCGGGGAAGCCCCTCGGTGTGCAACTCGTGCCCGGTCAAGGAGAGCTGCACCAGCTCCGCGGACGGGCGCGAGATGCGCCGGATGGTCGACACGTGGCCGGCGTCGGAGTCGGCGCGCTTCCACCGCGGGATCGCCTGCGCGGTCACGGTCGCGGCGGTGGCGTGGCCGCTCGCGTCGGTCCTCGCCGAGGACGGCTGGGCCGCCCGCGGATTCCTCCTCGGTGTCTCCCTCGCCCTGGTCGTGGCGTCCCTCCCGCTGTGGGCGCACCTGCGCCGGACGCCGGCGGACCCGCACGGCGTGCTCGTCCAGACGGTGGACCAGAACCTCGAGGTCCGCACGTCCGACGCCGACGCGCTGGCGCGCCGGCGTACCCGTTACGCCTCCGACCGGAAGGTGGTTCGTGATGTCTAGTGTGGTGATCGCCCTCGTCGCGGTGATCGTCGTGGTGGGGCTGCTCGTGGCCTCGCTCCGCGTGGTCCGCGAGTACGAGCGGGTGGTGGCCTTCCGCCTGGGCCGGCTCCGCGGGGCGCTCGGGCCGGGGCTGGTGTTCATGATCCCGCTCCTCGACTCGTTGGTGAGGGTGGATCTGCGCGTGGTGACGCTGACGATCCCGCCGCAGGAGGTCATCACGCGCGACAACGTCACCGCGCGGGTCAACGCCGTGGTGATGTTCAGGGTCTCCGACCCGGTCAAGTCGGTCATGGCGGTCGAGAACCACGCCGTGGCCACCTCCCAGTTCGCGCAGACCACCCTCCGCTCCGTGGTGGGCCGCGCGGACCTCGACACGCTGCTCGCGCACCGGGCGGACCTCAACGAGGACCTCGCCGCCTCCATCGCCCGGCAGGCCGAACCGTGGGGCGTCGAGGTGTCGGTGGTGGAGATCAAGGACGTCGAGATCCCCGAGATGATGCAGCGCGCGATGGCGCGGGAGGCCGAGGCCGAGCGCGAGCGCCGCGCCAAGGTGATCAGCGCCCACGGTGAGCTCCAGGCGTCCGAGGAGCTGCGGGACGCCGCGCTGACGCTGAGCGAGGCACCGGCGTCGCTGCAGCTGAGGTACCTGCAAACCCTCCTCGAACTGGGCGCCGACCAGAACTCGACGGTCGTGTTCCCGCTCCCGATGGACGTCGTGGGCCCGCTGGTCGACGCGGTCGGGCGCATGGCCCCCGACCACGGCGCCGGGACCCGCGGACGCAACGGCGTGACCCGTAGGCCGGACATCCCCGCAGAGGAAGGTGTGACCCGATGACGGACGCTGCGAACGACCCCGCGCCCCCCGGACGGCCGGTGGTGTTGGTGCCGACCCCGCCGGGGTTCTGGATGGCGGTCCTCGGGGTGTGCATGGCCGCGATCTCCCCGCTGTTCGGGTTCCTCGTCGGCACGATCCTCGGGACCCCCGCCGGGGACCAGGTCTTCGGCCCGGCGTTCCTCGGGCTGTTCATCGGCATCGCGTTCGGTGCGGTCGGCGTGGTGGCGGCGGTGATCGGCGGACGCCGGCTCTGGGTGGCCCTGCACCGGGACGGAACCGCGGAGCCGGCGTCGTGACCTCGACCGTGACGCCGACGGGTCCGGCCACCGGGGCGCCGGCCCCCCGGTTCCGCTCCGACGCCCCCGTCGAGCGGGGCATGCGCCGTGTCCTGCGGGTCGACCGCCCCGACCGGGCCGCCGGGGCCGGCGCACACCGGGCGTTCCGGGTCTCCGTGGCGGTCTCTGCGGTGCGGTGCGTCATCACCTACCTCGCGGTCCCGGTCCTGGTCCCGCTGGTGAGCCTGTCCGGCTGGGTCGCCGCCCCGGTGGGCATCGCCCTGTGCGTGGTCGCCGTGGTCAACGGGATCGTCAGTGTCCGCCGCTTCTGGGCCGCCGACCACCCGCGGCGGTGGATGTACACCGGCTTCATGGGAGTCGTCTTCGTGATCCTCGGGATCGCCCTGGTCTCCGAGCTGACCCGATGGGGGGTGATGTGATGACCGCGGGTGCACACGACCGGGAGTCCGACCTCCCGGACGAGAAGCCGAGCGAACTGGAGAGCGCGCTGCTCACCCTGTCGATGTTCGGCGGGCTCGTCCTCTTCGGCCTCGGCTGCCTGGTGATGTGGTGAGGGCGCCCCGGCCCCGGGCCCTCGACCGGCCCGCGGCCGCGGGCGGACCTATCCTGGAGCAATGACCTCCGCGACCCGTCCGCCCCTGACCCCCGGTGAGCCCACCCCGATCCGGACCGTGCCCGAGTCCGTCCCGCGTCCCGAGTACGTGTGGAAGGACCGGGTGGCGGAGAACATCGGCGAACCGTGGGTGCAGACGCCCGAGGTGATCGAGGCGATGCGGGCCGCGTGCACGCTCGCGGCGGACGCGCTCGCCGTGGCGGGCGCGGCGGTGGCGCCCGGGGTGACGACGGACGAGATCGACCGGATCGCCCACGAGTACCTCTGCGACCACGGCGCCTACCCCTCGACCCTCGGCTACAAGGACTTCCCCAAGTCCTGCTGCGTCTCGCTCAACGAGGTGATCTGCCACGGCATCCCCGACTCGACCGTGATCGCCGACGGCGACATCGTCAACATCGATGTCACCGCCTACCTCGGGGGCGTCCACGGCGACACCAACGCCACGTTCCTCGCCGGGGACGTGAGCGAGGAGAACCGGCTCCTCGTGGAGCGCACCGAGGAGGCCATGAACCGGGGGATCCGGGCCATCCGGCCGGGCCGCGAGGTCAACGTCATCGGCCGGGTGATCGAGTCCTACGCCCGCCGCTTCGACTACACGGTGGTGCGCGCCTTCACCGGCCACGGCGTGGGTCCGACCTTCCACAACGGCCTCGTGGTGTTGCACTACGACGACCCGGCGCGCACCGAGGTGCTCGAGCCGGGGATGACGCTGACGGTGGAGCCGATGATCGCGCTCGGCGGGGACGGCTACGACGTGTGGGACGACGGGTGGACCGTCACCACCGCGGACAAGGCCTGGACGGCCCAGTTCGAGCACACCGTCCTGGTCACCGAGGACGGCCACGAGGTCCTCACGCTCCCGTCCGACCGGTGACCGCGGGCGCGCTGCTCGTCGCCGGCACCACCTCGGACGCCGGCAAGAGCGCGGTGGTGGCCGGGCTCTGCCGGCTGCTCGCGCGGCGCGGGGTCTCTGTGGCGCCGTTCAAGGCGCAGAACATGTCCAACAACTCGGTGGTCACCGCCGACGGCGGCGAGATCGGCCGGGCGCAGGCACTGCAGGCCGAGGCCGCCGGCATCCCGGCGACCGTGGACCTCAACCCCGTGTTGCTCAAGCCCGGCTCCGACCGCACCTCGCAGCTCGTCCTGCGCGGCCGGGCGGTGGCCGAGGTCGGCGCCCGCGACTACCACGCTCACCGCGGCGCGCTGCTCGCCGAGGTGACGGCCGCGCTCGCGGACCTGCGCTCCCGCCACGACGCGGTGATCTGCGAGGGCGCGGGCTCGCCGGCGGAGATCAACCTGCGTGCCACGGACCTGTCCAACATGGGTCTGGCCCGCGCCGCGGACCTGCCGGTCGTCGTGGTGGGGGACATCGACCGCGGCGGGGTGCTGGCCCACCTCGCCGGGACGGTGGGCGTCCTCGAGCCCGCCGACCAGGCGCACGTGGCCGGCTTCGTCGTCAACAAGTTCCGCGGTGACCCCGCGCTGCTCGCACCGGGGCTGGACATGGTCGCCGGTCTCACCGGCCGCCCGGTGCTCGGCGTCCTGCCGTTCCTCGAGGACCTGTGGATCGACGCCGAGGACTCCCTCGGCACGACCGTCGGCAGCGTCGTCGGGCGGCCCGGACCACCCCGGGGCTCCCGGGGCCTGAGGGTGGCCGCGGTCCGCCTGCCCCGCGTGTCCAACTCGACGGATGTGGAGGCGCTGGCGTGCGAGCCCGGCGTCCGGGTGACGTGGGTGGACCACCCGGCCGCGCTGGTCGGGGCGGACCTCGTCGTGCTGCCCGGCACCCGCGCCACCGTGTCCGACCTGGGCTGGTTGCGGCGGACCGGGCTCGCGGACGCCGTCCTCGGCCATGCCCGCGCCGGGGGAGCCGTGCTCGGGATCTGCGGCGGCTTCCAGATGCTGGGCCGACGGATCGTCGACCCGGTGGAGTCCGGGTCCTCGACACCCGTCGAGGGCCTGGGTCTGCTCGACGTGGAGGTGGACTTCGCGCCCGACAAGGTGGTCCGTCGACGCGCGGGGGTCGACCGGTCGTCCGGGGGCGGGGTGGCGGTCGAGGGCTACGAGATCCACCACGGACGGGTGACCCGGGCCGCCGAGGCACCCCTGCTCGACCTCGGCGACGACGAGGGGGAGGGGGCGCGCCGCGGTGCCGTCGCCGGGACGCACTGGCACGGACTGCTCGCCTCCGACGCCTACCGCCGCGGGTTCCTCACCGACCTCGCCCGGCGCATCGGGGCCGACGGGTTCCGCGTGGCCCCGGACGTCTCCGTCGCCGCGGTGCGCACCGCGCAACTCGACCTGCTCGCCGACGCGATCGAGGAGCACTGCGACGTCCCCGCGCTGCTGCGCCTGCTCGAGGCCGGCGTGCCCGCCGGGCTCCCCACCCTCGCCCTCACCCGGTCCGACGCCGCGCGAGCGGCCGGGCGGCGCGGCGGGCCCGCCTAGAACCCGCGGTCCGGGAAGTCGAGCCCCAGCAGCGCGTTCTCGACGACCTCGGCCAGGGCCGGGTGGATCCAGTACTGGCCGCGGGCGAGCTGCGGCACGGTCTGCCCGAACTCCATGGCCTGGACGAGGATCTGGACGAGCGACGGCGCGTGCGCGCCCATGAGGTGGGCGCCGAGCAGCAGGCCCGTGGCCCGGTCGGCGACGAGCTTGCAGCAGCCCACCGAGTCCTCCATGGCCCAGCCATAGGCCACGTCGCCGTAGTCCTGGCACTTCACCGTGACGTCGTACCCGGCCTCGCGCGCCTCGGCCTCGGTCATCCCCACCGAGGCCACCTGGGGCCAGGAGAACACCGCGTACGGGACGGTGCTGTGGTGGAACGGCTGGAGGTCGTCCGGGTGGCGGAGGTTGTGGCCCACGACCCGCTGCTCGTGGTTGGCCACGTGCTTGAGCTGGAAGGGCGAGGACACGTCGCCGAGTGCCCACACG
The DNA here is from genome assembly GCA_012841845.1 of Actinomycetales bacterium. Taxonomy (GTDB): domain Bacteria; phylum Actinomycetota; class Actinomycetes; order Mycobacteriales; family Mycobacteriaceae; genus Dietzia. Next base: position 12,620 of record DUTZ01000561.1, read on the forward strand.
CCGTCGGCGGTGGTACGCCCGTATTCGTCCACGCGCACCCGGTCGCCGTCCAGCTCCACACCGGCGGCCCCGAGCCCCAGCCGGTCGGCGTTGGGCGTGCGGCCGGTGGCCACGAGCAGGGCGTCGCCGGAGCACGTGGTGCCGTCGGAGAACGTGATCTCCACGCCGCGGTGGTCCTCGCCGGTGGCCGTCATCGCCGTCACCGGGTGGCCCAGGCGGACGTCCCAGCGCGAGCGCGCGGCCTCGGTGAACCGCTCGGCGAGCTCGCGGTCCAGGTGCTTGAGCAGCACGTCGGAGCGGCCGATCACCGTGACCTCCACGCCGAGCGAGGAGAACACGTGCGCGAACTCGCAGGCGATGAACCCGGATCCCTGGATGACGAGCGACCGGGGCAGCTCGGGGAGCCGCATGATGTCGTCGCTCGTGTAGTAGGCCACCCCGGCGTCGGTGACGATCTCCGGGACCGACGGGCGGGCCCCGGCCGCGATGACGACCTGGTCGGCGGAGATGACCGCCCCCGTCCCGGTGTCGATGGTGCGTTCGCCGACGAACGTCGCGTGACCGTCGTACACCGTCACGTTGTCGCAGCGGTTCCGCCGGTAGTCCTCGCCGCTCGAGGCGATGGGGTCGATCCGGCGGTCGAAGATCCGGGAGACTATGTCGGGCCAGCGCACGCCGTCGAGCGTCGAGTCCACCCCGTAGGCCGCGGAGTGCCGCACCGCCATCGCGGTGTCCGCGGCGTAGACGAACATCTTGGTGGGGATACACCCCACGTTGAGGCAGGTGCCCCCGAACGTCCCCTGTTCGCAGATCGCGACGGACTTGTCGGCGAAGGACTCGTCGATGAGCGAGTTGCCGGAACCGGTGCCGATGACGACGAGGTCGAAGTGGCGGGTGGGGGACGGCGTCATGGGTCAGGACTCCTGGGGGTCGGGGGCGGGGGTGCGGGATCCGAGGACGAGGTCGAGCCAGTCGCCGAGGTGACCGAAGACCGTCTCGAGGACGTCGGGGCGGGAGAGGAACACGTCGTGCCGGGCCCCCGGGACGGGACGGTCGGTGACGTCGCGGGACACGCGGTCGACGTAGCGCTCCATCGACCGTACGTCCAGGATGAGGTCGGTGTGGACGTCGACGACGTCCTCGCGCCGACGGGCGCCGAGCGACGAGGCCGACGACCGCAGCAGCAGGACCGGCATGGGTAGGTCGAGGCCCTGCTGCAGCCGGCGCTGCCCGCGGCGGATCGCGAGGAGCCAGCCGGCGCGCACGCCCACCCCGCCGAAGGGCTTGAGGGTGGTGTCGAAGGCGAAGTCGCCGTCGTGGTCGGCGTGGGTACTGCGCCCGTACAGGTCGGAGGTGCGCAGCGGGAGCCGGTAGTAGGGGCGCTGCGTGCCGAGGACCCGGATGACGCGGTCGAGCACGCCGCGGGCGCGGTCCGGCGCGTCGAGTTGGAACCACGGCGCGTTGAGGACCAGCCCGGCGACCGGGTCGAGTTCTCCGCGGTCGCGGCGGCGGGCCAGCCACAGGGGGACGACCAGGCCCCCCGTCGAGTGGGCCGCCACGAGGACGGGCAGGCCGGGCCGTTCCGCGACGATCACGGCCAGCGCCTGATCGAGCTCGTCGTCGTAGCACCGCAGGTCGGTCGTGAAGTGCGGCGTGAGGCCGTCGCGGCGCGAGCGGCCGCACTTGCGCAGATCCAGCGCGTAGGTGGCGACGCCGTGTCCGGCGAGGAACTCGGCGAGATGGGCGTGGAAGAAGTAGTCGGTGAGCCCGTGCACGTAGAGCAGGACGGCCCGCGCGTCGGCGGGGGCGTCCTCGTGGCGGACCAGGGTCGCGCTGATGGGGCCCTCGCCGTCGGGGTCGTCGCCGAGCGGGAGCTCGCGCCGGCGGTACGACGGGCCCAGCAGGTCCGCGGTCCACGGCGTGCCGGGCGCGGTGGAGGGGACGGGGGTGGTCACGGCGACCACACTAGTCCGATGTGTCGGCCCGTCCGTCCGGTGAGTAGTGTGGTAACCCGGCGGTCGGGCGTTCTCCGTCCCCACGGGGACGCCATGACCACATTCGGTCCACGACGAGGCGAACGAGGGTAACCGGTGACTGCGGATCAGGTGGCAAAGCACGGAACGACGGACGTCGCGCTCATCGGCGCCGGCACCATGAGCGCCACGCTGGGCGCCCTTCTGCGACGGCTGCAGCCGGAGTGGAACATCGAGGTGTTCGAGCGGCTCGAGGGCCCGGCCCTGGAGTCGTCGGACGCGTGGAACAACGCGGGTACCGGCCACTCGGCGCTGTGCGAGCTCAACTACTCGCCCAAGACCGCCGACGGTGGCGTGGACATCACCAAGGCCGTCAGCGTCAACGAGAAGTTCCAGGTGTCGCGCCAGTTCTGGTCGTACGCCGTGGAGAACACGATCCTCGGTGACCCCACCGAGTGGATCCGCCCCGTCCCGCACATGAGCTTCGTGACCGGCGCGGACGGCCAGGACTACCTGCGCAAGCGCTACGACGCGCTCGCCGGGCACACCCTGTTCCCCGGCATGAACCACACCACCGACCACGCCGAGCTCGAGCGCCTGGTGCCCCTCATGGCGCGTGGGCGCTCGGCGGAGCAGCCCTTCGCCCTGAGCTACTTCGACAACGGCACGGACGTCAACTTCGGCGCCCTCACCCGCCAGCTCATCAAGTACCTCACCCGCACCGGCACCGAGGTCCACTACCAGAACCAGGTCAAGGACCTCGAGCGGAACACCGACGGCTCCTGGCGTCTGACCGTGGTCAACCGCCACACCGGTGACGAGCGGACGATCGACGCCAAGTTCGTCTTCGTGGGTGCCGGCGGCGGTGCCCTGCACCTGCTGCAGAAGTCCGGGATCCCGGAGATCCGCGGCATCGGTGGCTTCCCGGTGGGCGGCCAGTGGCTGCGCTGCACCAACGAGGAGCTGGTCCAGCAGCACCAGGCCAAGGTGTACAGCCAGGCCTCGGTGGGCGCCCCGCCCATGTCCGTGCCGCACCTGGACACCCGCGTCATCGACGGCAAGAAGGGCCTGCTCTTCGGCCCGTTCGCCGGCTGGACTCCGAAGTTCCTCAAGCAGGGCAGCTTCACCGACCTGCCGCGCAGCGTCAAGCCGGGCAACCTGCTGCCCATGGCCAACATCGGCATCACCGAGATGGGCCTGGTCAAGTACCTCATCACCGAGCTCGCCAAGAACCACTCGGCGCGCGTGGACACCCTGCGCGACTTCGTGCCCTCGGCCGTGGACGGCGACTGGGAGAAGGTCGTCGCCGGGCAGCGCGTCCAGGTGATCAAGCCCAACGGCCGCGGGGGGACGCTCGAGTTCGGCACCGCCGTGGTCAACTCCGCAGACGGCTCGATCGCTGGCCTGCTGGGCGCCTCGCCGGGCGCCTCGACGGCCGTGGACGCCATGGTGGACGTGCTCCGGCGCTGCTTCCCGAGCCGCTTCGCCGACTGGAAGCCCGCGCTCGAGGAGATGATCCCGTCGCTCGGCCGCAACCTCGCCGAGGAGCAGGCCCTGTTCACCGAGCAGTTCGAGCGCTCCACCAAGACCCTCAAGCTCGACCAGCAGGCGTGACGGGCGGGGGCGCACGCCCGTCCTTCCCCTTCTCGGCGGTCGTCGGCCAGGACGGGCTGCGGCTCGCCCTGACCCTGCTCGCCGTGGACCCGGGGATCGGGGGCGTGCTCATCCGCGGGCAGAAGGGGACGGCCAAGACCACCGCCGTCCGCGGGCTCGCGGCCCTCGTGCCGTCGTCGGACGGCGGCGGCCGCGCCCCCTTCGTGGAACTCCCCCTCGGGGCCACCGAGGACCGGGTCGTGGGCTCCCTCGACCTCGAGGCCCTCGCCGACTCCGGCCGCCCCTCGTTCCGCCCCGGCCTGGTGAGCGACGCCCACGGGGGCCTGCTCTACGTTGACGAGGTCAACCTCCTCGCCGACCACCTCGTGGACGTCCTGCTCGACGCGGCCGCCTCGGGTCGGCTCACCGTGGAACGCGACGGTGTGTCCCACACCGCGCCGGCGCGCTTCGCACTGGTGGGCACCATGAACCCCGAGGAGGGGGAGCTCCGGCCGCAGCTCCTCGACCGCTTCGGCCTGGCCGTGGACGTGGTGGGGTCGGACGACGCCGCCGAGCGTGTGGAGATCGTCCGTCGCCGGCGGGCCTACGACGCCGACCCCGCGGGCTTCGCCGCCCGGCACGCCGCCGCCGACTCCGCGGTGGGCGCCGAGATCGAAGCGGCCCGCGCCCGGCTGGCCTCGGTGACCGTGCCCGACCGCGAACTCACCCGCATCGCGCTGGTCTGCCTCGAGGTGGGCGTGGAGGGCATGCGTGCCGACGTGGTGATCGCCCGCACCGCCGCCGCCCACGCCGCACTGCGGGGACGCGACCGGGTCAGCGAGGAGGACGTGCGCGTGGGCGCGGAGTTGGCGCTGCCGCACCGGCGCCGCCGCGAC
>DUTZ01000562.1 GCA_012841845.1 Actinomycetales bacterium
CGGCGAGCGCCAGCGAGGCGCCGACGGCCGCCGCGGTGAGCACGCGGGGCAGGCGGGACTCGAGGACGATCGCCGCTCGGGCCTCCGACCACCACGGGGTGAACGCGCCGGGGGCGATCCGGTGGGCGACGATCGCGGCCACGTCGCCGATCGGGATGGACACCGTGCCGAGTGCGACCCCGCCGGCCAGCGCACAGGCGAGGGCGGCGAGGAGTGGCAGGAGGAGCGCCCACAGACGGCGGCGGCCGGGCGGGGCACTGGTCGCGGGCCGGGTCATCCGGTCAGTCCTCGACGGCATCGGGGTGCAGGGCCGCGGCGATCGTCTCCACCGACGTGACCATGCGTGAGCTCTCGAAGAAGTCCGCGAGCGGGACCGTGACGATCCGGCCTTCGCGGATCGCCGGAGTGGTCGCCATGATCGGCTGTGCCTCGAGATGGCGGATCTTGTCCTCGGCGCTCGTCTCGCCGTAGTCCAGCACGACGACGGCCTCGGGGGCACGCTCGCCGATCACCTCCCAGCTGGTGGCGAGGTAGGGGCGGTCGCCCTCGGGGAAGACGTTGGCCGCGCCCGCGTACCGGCCGATGAGGTGACCGATGCCGACGCCGCCGATGGTGACGGGCTCGGCCTCGCCGCCGTCGTAGAAGAACGTGGGCACGTCCGCGACGCCGGCCGCGTCGAGCTTCCCGCGGACCGCGTCGAGGCCGTCGGTGATCCGCTCGGTGAGCTGCTCCGCACCCTCCTCGACGGCGAGGATCCGTCCGAGTTGTGCGAAGTCGTTCTCCAGGAGCGCGATATCGGAGAACCCCTCGCCGCAGTACTCGGAGAAGAGGAACGTGGGGATCCCGGCGGCGTCGAGCGCGTCGCGACTGCGGCCCTCCTTCTCGTCGAAGGCGCTGCGCATGCCGCCCACGACGAGGTCCGGCTCGAGGTCACGGATCTGTTCGGCGGTCGGGTACTCCTCGGCGAGCGAGGGGATCGCGTGGAACCGGTCCGCGACCTCGGGGAGCACGTCCGTGCTCTCGCCGTAGCCCATTCCGACGATCCGGTCTCCGGCACCCATCTGGATGAGGGTCTCCGTGACGTGGTCGTTCATCGACACGATGCGCTGCGGCGGGGTGTCGTAGGTCGTCTCGCGGTCGCAGTTCGTGATGGTGACGGGCTCGGCGAACGGCTCGGCCGCCGCGGCGGCGTCCCGGGACTCCCCGCGGGAACAGCCGGTGACGGCGAGGACGACGGCGGTCGTGACGGCGACGGCGGCGGTGCGCCGACGGCGGGTCGGGCTCGGCTGGGTCGGGCTCGGCTGGGGCAGGCTTCGGCGGGACATGCGGACCTCGGTTCCTCTGGCGGGTCCGGCGGGCCGGGACCCGTCGGCGCCGAGGTACACGGGTGCACCACATGGCCTGCGGGGCTCCGGATCGCAGACCACGGCGATGGGTGGAGCCGCGGACGTCCGGGCAGGCGATCGGGCTCGCCACCTGTCGAGGGGTGGCACACCGTTGCGGGTCAGCGCCGGACTCTCACCGGACTTCCCCTGCCATGGATGTCAGCAGTATGTCCGCTGAGTATGGACCAGTGCCCGGCGCGCGGGCACACCGGGTCCCCGACGAGGCCGCGGCGGACCCGGCCCGCAGCCCGGCACCTGCAAAATCGGCGACTCCACCGCCATTTCGGCTACCCCTGTGAGGGTCGCCGAAGCAGCAGTGGAGTCGCCGATTTCGGGAGGGGGCGGGCGGGCGCGCCGTGGGGCGGCGGCCGCGCGCGTCAGATCAGAACGCGGCCTCGTCCATCTCCATGAGCTCGGCGTCGAGGCCGGCCACGATGCCGCGGGTCGCGGTGAGCAGCGGGAGCTCGTTGCGGGCGAACCACTTGGCGACCTCGACCTTGCCGGTGTAGAAGGCCTTGTCGCTGCCGGTCGCGGCGTCGAGCTTGCCCAGGGCGATCTCGGCGCCCTCGAGCAGGCGCCAGCCCATCATGAGGTCGCCGAAGCCCATGAGCAGGCGCACGGAGGCCAAGCCGATGATGTAGAGGCGCTTGGGGTCCTCCTGCGCGGCCATGAGGTGCTCGAAGCAGCCGCCGATCATGGCCTCGACGTCGGCCAGCGCGGTGGTGAGCAGCTCGCGCTCGGCGGCCAGCTCGGGCCGGGCGTCGGCGGACTCGAGGAACTTCTTGATCTGCGCCGACACGTGACCGATGGCGGTGCCGCGGTCGCGGGCGATCTTGCGGAAGAAGAAGTCCTGCGCCTGGATCGCGGTGGTGCCCTCGTAGAGCGAGTCGATCTTGGCGTCGCGGATGTACTGCTCGATGGGGTAGTCCTGCAGGAAGCCGGAGCCGCCGAGGGTCTGGAGCGACTCGGTGAGCAGCTCGTAGGCGCGCTCGGAGCCGACGCCCTTGACGATGGGCAGCAGGAGGTCGTTGACGCGGTGGGCGAGCTCGCCGTCGGCGCCGGAGACGCGCTGGGCGATGTTCACGTCCTGGTGCGCGGTGGTGTACAGGTACACGGCGCGCAGGCCCTCGGCGAACGCCTTCTGGCGCATGAGCGCGCGGCGCACGTCGGGGTGGTGGGTGATGGTGACGCGCGGGGCGTTCTTGTCCGCCATCTCGGCCATGTCGCCGCCCTGGACGCGCTCCTTGGCGTACTCGAGGGCGTTGAGGTAGCCGGTGGACAGGGTGGAGATGGCCTTGGTGCCGACCATCATGCGGGCGTGCTCGATGACGTCGAACATCTGGCGGATGCCCTGGTTGAGCTCGTCGCCGCCGACCATCCAGCCCTTGGCGGGGACGCCGTGGCCGCCGAAGGTGACCTCACAGGTGGCGGAGACCTTGATGCCCATCTTGTGCTCGACGCCGGTGACGAAGACGCCGTTGCGCTCGCCCATGGTGTCGGTCTCGAAGTCCCAGTGGAACTTGGGGACGAAGAACAGGGACAGGCCCTTGGTGCCCGGGCCGGCGCCCTCGGGGCGGGCCAGGACCAGGTGGAAGATGTTCTCGAAGAGGTCGTCGGAGTCGCCCGAGGTGATGAAGCGCTTGACGCCCTCGATGTGCCACGAGCCGTCGTCCTGCTTGATGGCCTTGGTGACGCCGGCGCCGACGTCCGAGCCGGCGTCCGGCTCGGTGAGCACCATGGTGGCGCCCCAGCCGCGCTCGGCGCAGGTGGCGGCCCACTTCTTCTGCTCCTCGGTGCCGTTCTCGTACATCACGGCGGCGAAGGACGGGCCGGCCGAGTACATGTAGGCGGCCGGGTTGGCGCCGAGCATCATCTCGCCCACGGCCCAGACCAGGGCGCGGGGGGCGGGCATGCCGCCGAGGTCCTCGGGCAGGCCCATGTACACGTAGCCGGCGTCGTACCAGGCGCGGAAGGACCTCTTGAAGTCCTCGGGGATCGAGACGGCGTGGGTCTCCGGGTCGAACACCGGCGGGTTGCGGTCGGCGGAGGCGAAGGACTCGGCGACGGGGCCCTCGGTGAGGGTGACGGCCTCGGCGAGGATGCCCTTGGCGGTGTCGGTGTCCATGTCGCCGAACTCGCCGGCGTCGAGCGCCTCGTCGATCCCGAGGACCTCGAACATGTTGAACTCGAGATCGCGGACGTTGCTCTTGTAGTGACCCATGGCGGTGCTTCTCCGTTCGGAGTGAGGTGTCGTTGTCGTGACGGCGGCCGGGTGAGGGGTGCTGGTGGCAGCGCGCACACCGGAACCTACTCGCCGGTAACAACCTCGATGCTAATGCCTTTCTGGCCATCCGTCCAAGGTGAGGAAGTGCTCTGATTTGCGCGGACGCCCCCCTCAGCCGCGCGTGGCGCGCCGCGCGGCGTCGAGGAGGATCGACTTCTCGGCCCGGGCGACGGTGCGCCGGGTGATCTCCGCGTAGTCGGGGGTCACGGACACGGACGTCACGCCCTTGCGCACGAGGTGCTCGGCCATCGCCGGGTCGGTGGACGCCGCCTGCCCGCACAGGGAGACGGTGATGCCGGACTCGTGGCAGCGGTCGATGATCTGGTCGATAAAGGCGAGCACGGACTCGTCCATGGAGTCGAAGAGCTCGGCGCACACCTCGGAGTCGCGGTCCACGCCCAGGGTGAGCTGGGTGAGGTCGTTGGAGCCGATCGAGACGCCGTCGATCCCCAGCCGGGCGTACTCGGGGATCCAGTGGACCACCGACGGCACCTCGGCCATCACCCAGCGCTTCATGCCCTTGTCGCGGCCGAGCGGGTGGCCGTCGATGATCTCCAGGCACGCCTCGAGCTCCCACCGGGTGCGCACGAACGGGATCATGAGGTGCAGGTTCCGGTGCTTCTGCCGCACCTTGGCCAGCGCGTCCAGCTCGAGGCGGAACAGGTCCGGCTCCTGCGTGTACCGGAAGCAGCCGCGGTAGCCGATCATCGGGTTGCGCTCCTCGGCCTCGACCTCGCCGCCGAGCAGCCCGCGGAACTCGTTGGAGCGCAGGTCGGTGGCGCGGTAGATCACCGGCCGCGGATCGAAGGCGGCGGCGATGGTGCTGATGCCCTCGGCCATCCGGTCCACGTAGTCGTCGGAGTGGCCCTCGGCGACGAGCTTGCGCGGGTGCATGCCCTGCAGCGCGCTCGTGATGAGGAACTCGGCCCGCAGCAGCCCCACGCCGTCGACGTCCATCGCGGCCACGCGCGCGGCGGCGTCCGGGGTGGCGAGGTTGACGTACACGGCGGTCGAGGTGACCTCGCGGGTGCGCGCCTCGGGCACCTTGCCGGCGTCGGCGGGGGCGGTCGGGGGCCCGGCGGGGCGGACGGTGCCGGGGTAGACGACGCCCGCGGAGCCGTCGACGGTGACGGTCTGCCCGTCGGTGATGTCCGAGGTGGCGGTCCGGGTGCCGACGATGACGGGGCGCCCGAGCTCGCGGCCGACGATCGCGGCGTGGCACGTGATGCCGCCCTCGTCGGTGACGATCGCGGCGGCGCGCTTGAGGATGGGCAGCCAGTCCGGGTCGGTCATGGTGGCCACCAGGATCTCGCCGTCCTCCAGTCCCGCGCCGTCGGCCAGCTCGTGGAGGACGCGCGCGGTGCCGGTGACCGTGCCCGGTCCGGCGCCGAGGCCCTCGAGGATCAGCTCGGCGTCGGAGGCCGACG
>DUTZ01000563.1 GCA_012841845.1 Actinomycetales bacterium
ATCCTGCCGAGAACCGGGTTGACGTGCGCATGGTGACCCCTGCCACTGGCGGATGGTGCTGTCGTCAACACCGTAGGGGCTTCTTAAACCGGGCGGTACCGGTGCCGGAGCGTCGCGGAACCGTCGAGATCGCACGACGCGACCGATCGTGTCGTACCCGTGGTGTCTACTCGGGGTGTGGGGAAGGGACACCGCGATCCCCCACGAGGCGTCCCTCCCCCGACCCCGGCGGCGTTGCTCCGGCGCCGGTGCCCTACCACTCCAGAAGGAGTGCGCCATGCCCATCACATGGACCCCCACGATCGACCGCGCTCTCGCGGTCGCGGCCCGCTGTCACGAGGGCCAGACCCGTAAGGACGACCCCACGCCGTACATCGCCCACCCGGTGGCGGTGGCGATGATCGTTTCCGACTTCACCGCCGACGAGGACGTGGTGGTGGCGGCGATCCTGCACGACGTCCTGGAGGACGTCCCGCCGAGCGTGTACTCGGCCGACGACATGACTGCCGAGTTCGGCGCGCGCGTCACGGACCTCGTCCGCGGTGTCTCGGAGGAGAAGACCGCCGGCGAGGAGCAGCCGCCGTGGCGCGTCCGCAAGGAGGGCTACCTCGCGGCGCTCGCGGACGACCCGCAGGAGTGCCTGCTCATCTCGGCGGCGGACAAGATCCACAACCTGCGCTCGATGGTCGCCGCCCACCGCCGGCTCGGCGACGGGATGTGGGACGTCTTCAACGCCCCGCCGGCCGAGAAATTGTGGTTCTACGGCGCCATCGCCGACACCGTCGGCGAGCGCCTCGGCGACTGCGCGGCGAGCCGGCAGCTCCGGGCCGCGGTCGACGAGGTCGCGGCGCTCGCGCCGGAGGGAGGCCCGTCCCATGGGTAGGTGGACCCTCCCCGGCCCGGACTGGTCGGCGCTCGGCGCGGCCGACGACCCGTGGGAGCCGTTCGCGGTCGCACTCCGTCGCCATCTCCGCAGGCCGGGAGCGGTCGGCACCATGCAGTTCACGGCGCCCCGCGACGCGGCCGGCGACGCGGACCACTGCACGGTGCAGATCGCGGCGGACGCCTCACACGCCTGGATCACCTACCGCCGCGCCGGCAACGACCTGTGCGAGGAACTCCTGGCCCAGGGCCCGCCCAGCGAGCCCGGGCCGCTGGCCGCGACCGTCGTCGCCACCTGCCGGGAGCGCATGGGCGTGCCACACCCACAGCTGCTCACGCTGCGCTGCCAGGGTTTCGTCGGCCAGTTCGCCGGCAGTCTCGGCCTCCCCCGGGCCGGCGCCGTCCCCCTCGGCAACGACCCCGCGGACCCCACCGACGAGCTGGACACCGCGATCGAGGTGGACGGACCGGAGGACGTGCGCGACCGGTTCGCGGAGATCATCGAGCGGGTCACCGGGCAGGAGCCCGCGGTCACCGCGGACGGCGACCTCGTCGTCGACCACGTGGGCCGACCCGTCCACGTCTCCTTCGACGAGGACACCCCCACCGTCCGGATCCGGGCCTGGGTCGTCCGCGGGGTGCGCTCACGCGAGGCGGCCGCGGTCGAGATCGCCAGGCGCAACCGGGACGAGGAGTGGACACAGTGGGTCCTCGTGGGCCGGCACGTCGAACAGCGCACCGTCCTGTCGGCGGGGCCGTTCGTCCCGCGCACCATGCAGTTCCACCTCGAGCGGTTCCTCTATACGTTCGCCGACACCTGCGAGGACATCGCGCGACGGCTCGGGTAGCCGGGGCGGCGGGGCCGGTGGACCTAGAGCGGCGGGAACTCGGCCTTGATCCGCAGCAGCGTCTTGGCCTGTGTCCGGCCCTCCAGGCCCAGCACGAGCCCGGCGTTCTTGAGGCGCCGCGCGAGATCGGAGTCGGCGGCGAACTCGGACTCGCTCTCGATGGTGATCTCCACCCGGCGGCCGCCGTTGAGCAGCACCGACTCCTTGGCCGCGTCCAGGCCCGGGATGTTGGTCCACCGGATCGGCCCCGGGTCGCGCGGGGCGGCGCCCGTGCCGGAGAACGAGTAGTCGAAATCCGTGCTCTGGGTGCGCGTGACCTTGCCCCAGCCGGCCACCTGGCCCACGCCCACCCGGGCGGCCACCGCGTTGCGGCGCGCGCTGTAGGTGGCGCACTCGATCTCGCACGCACCCAGCGTGTTCATCACCCGCAGCGCCTCCTCGAAGCGCTGCCGCAGGCTCCACGCGTCGTACTGGCCGAACGGCACGAGCAGCGACCGGCCCTCGATGGGCGCCTGCACGTACACCACGCGGGGCACGATCTCGCCCTCGATCACGCTGTAGCCGGCCCGCACCTGCATGGGCCGCTGGATCACATCGGTGAGCAGACCGCGCTTGTCGGTGACGGGCGCGGTCTCGTAGAAGGAGACGAGCTGACTCACGGGCGGCCTCGCTGATCGGGGTGACGTGCCCTGCCCAGGCTAGCCGCGCAGGACGACCCGCCGATCACCTCGTCCAGTATTCGAGCATGGCCTGGTCCGAGATCTCCCGGCCGCGCTCGTAGATCACCATGCGCTGGGAGGTGATCACGTACTCCACGCCCTGGTTGCGCACGGTCGCCGAGTTCCCGGAGACCTCCGGGTCGTCGACCTCCACGCCCAGGCCGCCCGAGGACCCGCGGTAGTAGTAGCGGCCGTTGTCCGGGTTGATGCAGATCGAGAACTGCGACCTGGTGGTACGCCCGATCATGGCCGCCGGGTCGCCCGCGTTGCACCGGGCGTTTCGGTCGCTGATCCACCCCGAGCGGTCGGCGCCGGCGGGGTAGGAGTCCGACGGCGTCGAGGTCGTGGTCCGGGAGGTGGGGGTCTGCGTCCGCGTGGTGGTGCGGGTGACGGTGGTCTGCTGCCGGGACGTGGTCGGCGGGGTGGACCACGCCGTCGCATCCGACCCCGGGGTCGTCGTCTCCTCCGACGTCGGGGGCGCGGCGACCGGGCCCCCGGAGCCACCGGAATCGACGGCGAGGTAGACGATCACCCCGAGGAGCGCCGCCGCGAGGACCGCCACGACCGCGATCATCGCGATCACCCCGCCGGAGGGTCCGCTCCGCTGCTGCTCCCCGTAGTCGTAGGTCCCCTGGTCGTAGTACCCGCCCCGGCCGTACCCGTACGGGTCCTGTCCGGACCAGTCCGGGCCGGGGCCGTCCCATCCCCCACCCGAGCCGTACGACATCCCGCCCCCTGTGTCCGGCACGGCCGCCGGTCGGCCGTCCACCGGGAACGTAGCAGGTCCCCCGCACTGTGTCGTACCCGTGGGGCACCATGACCACGTGACCGCCACCCAGGAACATCCGCCCCGCCCGGAGCCCGGCCCCGGTCCCGGCCTCGCCGCTGTCGTGCGCGAGGTCCGGCGCCTCCGCTCGGCCGACCCGCTGAGCCGGATCACCGTGCTGGTGCCGTCGTTCGCCGCCGCTCGGGACCTCGTGCGGGCACTCGCGCTCCACGGCGGCGCCGTCAACGTGCACGCGCGGACCGCCTCGCAGGCGGTG
>DUTZ01000564.1 GCA_012841845.1 Actinomycetales bacterium
CGCCCCGCGAGGGATGTCACGCGGGGTGGACAACCACCCCGCGTCCGGGGTGGAATCAGGACCCGCTGCGCGCCGGGATCGGCGGGACGTACTCGCGCAGGACGCAGCGGCTGCCGCTGTAGATGGTCGCCATGCAGCGGTTGCAGTGGTTGCACAGCGAGCGACGGCGGTCGTCGGCCTGCAGCTTGAGCGGCAGGTCCGGCTCGCGGAGCAGCGCGCGGCCCATGGCCACGAAGTCGAAGCCCGAGCCCATGGCCTTGTCGATCGACGGCCGGTCCACGATGCCGCCGAGCAGCATCATGGGCAGGTCCACGGCCTCGCGGATCTGCCGGGCGTCGTCGAACATGTACGCGTCGGAGTACGGGTACTCCTTGAACATCTTCGGCCCGACGATCTTCATACCCAGCTTGATGGGGGCCGGCTGCGTGGCGGCGAACTCCGCGAGCGGCGCGTCGCCCTTGAACAGGTAGATGGGATTGAGCAGCGAGCTGCCGACGGTCATGACGAGCGCGTCGGCCGAGCCGTCCTGCTCGAGCCACCTGGCCACCTGCACGGCCTCGTCCACCCAGAAGCCGCCGGGCACGCCGTCGTCCATGTTGAGCTTGATGGTCACGGCGATCTTGTCGCCCATCTCGTCGCGGATGGCGCGGCCGATGCGGCGGGCGAAGCGGGCGCGGTTCTCCAGCGAGCCGCCGTAGGAGTCCTTGCGCCGGTTGAGCTTGGGGCTGAGGAACTCGCTGACGAGGTAGTTGTGGCCGAAGTGCACCTCGATGGCGTCGAACCCGGCCTCGTGGGCACCGCGCGCGGCCCGGACGTGGTCGGCGACGATCCGGTCGATGTCGGCCTCGGTGCACGCCTTGGTGATGGCCATGCCCGTGGGGGCGGGGATCCGCGACGGCCCCATGGCCGACATCTTGTTGGAGGCCGCGTTGGCCACCGCGCCGGCGTGGCCCACCTGGGCGGCGACGGCCGCGCCCTCGGCGTGCACCGCGTCGGTGAGCTTGCGCAGCATGCCGCCGTCGTCCATGCCCCAGTGGTACTGGTGGCGGTCCGTGCGCCCCTCGGGAGAGGTGGCGAGGTACGCGACGGTGGTCATGCCGACGCCGCCCCGGGCGTACTCCGCGTGGAACTCGATGAGCTCGTCGGTGATGCGGCCGCCCGGGCACCGGCCCTCGAAGGTGGCGGCCTTGACGATGCGGTTACGCAGCGTGACGTTGCCGAGCTTGCCGGGGCTGAAGACGTCGGGGACGGGGGTTCCGGGCGCAGGGAGCATGACGGAACTGTAACGCGTTACAGCGTCGGTGTCGCGACCTTGTCCCCACTCATGTGCACTCAGTGCAAAAAAGGGCGCCCCCGGGACCGGCCCGGGGACGCCCTGTGCGCGTGCGGATCAGTTTCCGGCGGGCAGGACGCCCTCCGGGACCATGCCCTCGGGCAGCAGGTCGAGCATGCCCTCGGTGGTGAGCGAGCCGGTGTCGATGCCGGCGGCGGCCATCGCCTCGCCCGCCTGGACGCCGAGCGAGTCGGACGGCGCGTACTCGGTCGGGTCGATGCCGGCGCCGGCGAGCGCGCCCTCGATCGGCTCGGCGGCCGACTCGGTGGGGACGACCTGCTGCAGCGCGCTGCCCACGTACGGCACACCGCCGAGGAGCTGCGAGATCGAGCCGTTGACGTCGCCGAGGAAGAACATGTCCAGGGACTCACCCGCGGCCGGGATGACCTTGCAGGCCATGTCGATCGGCAGGCCGGCGCCGGCGAGGTTGGCCACGCTGCCCACGTTGCACACCGCGTTGGCGGTGGAGCCGACCGGGCCGGTGGCGAACCCCGGCAGCGAGCCGGTCACGGAACCGAGCTGAGCGTTGGCCGTGCCCGCCCCGGCGAGGAGGGCGGCGGCGGCGAGACCACAGGCGGCGACGAGGCGTGAGGACATGGACTTCTCCTGGGCAATCGTGGGGGCGGTGTGCACTGCTGGACAGCAGATTAACAAATCTTCTCACGAAGGTGTACGCCGTGGGGAACCCACGATGAATTCTCGGAGCCCCGGGGGTGACGTGCCCACGGGGCAGACACGCGGAAGGGGCCGCTCCCGGTTTCCCGGAAACGGCCCCTGACCTGCTCTTCTTCTGTGGAGCTAAGGGGAATCGAACCCCTGACCTTCTCGATGCGAACGAGACGCGCTACCAACTGCGCTATAGCCCCTCGCCAACCCTGAGGGAAGCGAAGCCACCCTCGCGGGCAGCGTGGAACACCTTACCAGGACGGTGCGGCGCGCCACCAAACCGGGCCGTCAGCCGACCGCGCGGCGCAGCG
>DUTZ01000565.1 GCA_012841845.1 Actinomycetales bacterium
AGTCCCGTGCGCTGGCGGCGCGGGCGGTCGCGGACCCGGCGGTGGACGCGCTCGCGGTGTGCGGCGGCGACGGCATGATCTCGCTGGCCGTGCAGGAACAGGCGGGCTCGGACACGCCGCTGGGGATCGTCCCGGCGGGCACCGGCAACGACCTGGCCCGCGAGTACGGGATCCCGCTCGGCGACCCGGAGGCGGCGGTGGACGTGGTGCTGGCCGGCCGGGTCGAGCGGAGCGACCTGGGGCGCGCCACCACCGACGGCGGCGAGGAGCACCTCTTCGCCTCGGTCCTGTGCGCGGGGTTCGACTCGGCGGTCAACCGGCGGGTCAACGAGATGCGGTTCGTCCGCGGCGCGCTGCGGTACGTGGTGGCCTCCGCGCTCACCTACCCCGGCTACCGCGCTCAGCGGTTCCGCCTGACCTTCGACGGCGCGGACGTGGTGGAGCAGGAGATCGTGCTCAGCGCGTACGCGATCACGCGCTGCTACGGCGGGAACATGCGGATCGCGCCGGACGCCGACCGCGCCGACGGGCTGCTGGACGTGGTGTACCTGGAGGACCTGCCCAAGGTTCGCGGCGTGTGGCACTTCCGGAAGGTCTTCGCCGGCGCGCACGTCGGGGTGGAGGGCGTGGTGACGCGGCGGTGCCGGACGGTGCGGATCGAGGCCGCCGGGGTGGAGGCCTACGCCGACGGCGACCTCGTGGCGCCGCTGCCGGTGACGCTCGACGTGCTCGCCGGACAGGGCGCGTTCCTCGTCCCCTGAGCCTCATCCGTAACACTGGTATCCGCTGGTCACGGGCGTATCGCACCACATCTACCCCATTCGCCATTCGGTTCGCTTCAGGCACGCCGAGGCGGCATGATCACCTCTATGCGCTCCAGGCTCACCGCGTCACTCGCGACCGTCCTCGTCACCTCCGCCACCCTGATGGGGGCCGGCGCCGGGTCCGCGTCGGCCCAGTCGGTCGACGGTCTGCCGGCCCTCGGCCCCGTGCCCGGCGTCGAGGCCCTGCTCGCCCAGGCGCGGGCCCTCGTCCCGCAGGAGGCCCTCGCGGCCGTCGGTTCCACCGGGGTGTACCGGGACGTCGCCGGCGGGCTGCGCGGCGGGATCGTCGCCGAGATCGACGCCTACCGCGCGGCGCACGGCCGCGGGCCGCTCGCGCCCAACCCCGGGCTCGACCGCGAGGCCCAGGCGTGGGCCGACCACCTCGCGGCCCGCGACACCGTGGTGCACAACCAGGCGCTCATCAACCGCGGCTTCGGCGAGAACATCGTGGCGGCCGGCCACTCCTGCGGCGCCGTGTGTCTGGTGAACCTCTGGAAGAACTCGCCCGGCCACAACGCGAACCTGCTCGAGCCCGGCTACCGCTCCGCGGGCATGGGGATCGCCTACACGCCCACCAAGGTCTTCGTGGTCCACAACTTCGCGTACTGATCCGCGTCCACGCCGCAGAAGTGAGTACGCGGTGCTCTCCACGGGCGTACCGTCCTGCCCATGGCCGAACGGATCATGCGCGCACTGAGGCTCAAGACGGATGCGGGGGTGTTCCTCACCACCGTCGGGATCGTGTTGGCGTTCGTCGTCATCACCTTTGCCGCCGGGACCTGGGTGGGGAACGTCTTCGGGACCGTCTCCGGCTGGATCATGACCAACCTCGGGTGGTTCTACATCGCCGGGGTGACGGTCTTCCTGCTCTTCCTGTTCTGGATAGCGATCAGCCGCTTCGGGCACGTCCGGCTGGGCGGCGACGACGAGCTCCCCGAGCACTCGACGCCCGCGTGGTTCGGCATGCTCTTCGCCGCCGGCATCGGCACGATCCTCATGTTCTGGGGCGTGGCCGAGCCCATCTCGCACTTCGCCGAGCCGCCCCGGGGCGGGGTGGAACCCGCCAGCACCGAGGCGGCGCACGAGGCGATGGCCTTCACGCTCTATCACTTCGGCCTGCACACCTGGACGATCTTCGCGCTGCCGGCGCTGGCCTTCGCCTACTTCATCTACAAGCGCAAGATGCCGCCGCGCGTGAGCTCGATCTTCGCCCCGGTCCTCGGGCAGAAGGTCTACGGGCCGATCGGCAAGACCATCGACGTCGTGGCCCTCGTCGGCACCGTGTTCGGCGTCGCCACCTCGGTCGGGCTGGGCACCCTGCAGATCAACGCCGGGCTCAACGAGCTCTTCGGCATCGTGGTCGCGCCGTGGGTCCAGGTCCTCGTGATCGTCGTGGTGACGACCATCGCCTGCATCTCGGTCGCCGCCGGCCTCGACAAGGGGATCAAGCGGCTGTCCACGACGAACATCGTCATGGCCATCGCCCTCCTCGCCTTCATCCTCGTCACCGGGCCCACGCTGTACCTGCTCAAGGGGACGGTCGAGTCCTTCGGCGTCTACGCCTCGACGCTGCCCGAGCTCGCCTTCTGGAACAACGTGTTCCCGGCGAGCGAGGACCACGCCGACTGGCAGAACACGTGGACGGTCTTCTACTGGGCGTGGACCATCACCTGGTCGCCGTTCGTCGGCATCTTCATCGCCCGCATCAGCCGCGGGCGCACCATCCGCCAGTTCGTCTTCGGCGTCCTCGTCCTTCCGGTGGCGTTCTCGGTGATCTGGTTCGGCATCTTCGGCATGGCGGCGTTCGACATCGAGCTCAGCGGCTCCGGCGGACTCGTCGAGGCGGTGGTCGACGAGGGCGACATCCCGGGTGCCCTCTTCGCGTTCCTCTCGAACTACCCCCTGGCGACCTTCGTCTCCGGGGTGGCGGTCCTCCTCGTCGTCATCTTCTTCACCACCTCCGTCGACTCGGCGTCGATGGTCGTGGACATGATGGCCTCCGGCCGGGACGACTCCGTGGAGCCGTCCCCCACTCACCAGCGCATCATCTGGGGCGTGCTCATGGGCGCGGTCGCGGCCACGCTGCTCGCCGGCACCGGCGAGGGTGGCCTCACGGCGCTGCAGGAGGTCATCACGGTGATCGGCCTGCCGTTCTTCGTCATGGGCTTCGTCATGATGTTCAGCCTCGTGCGGGGCATCGCCACCGACCTGGGCGAGCGGCCGCCCACCGTCACCCGCCAGTGGGATCGCGCCTACTCGCCGGAGGAGTTCGAGAAGAACGAGGAGGCGCCCTCCCCGGAGCCCGTCGGACCCCTGTACCGCATCCCCGACGAGGACGAGAAGCTCGAGGAGGACGACGGCCCGCCGGGACGCATGGACTGATCGGCGGGTGTGGGGTCTGCCACGGACCGGTTGCCGGCTGACACCTGTCAGATTTACGGTGGGCGGGCAGGAACACGTTCTCACCGAAAGAGGGGCGCGAGCCCGACATGAGTCCCAGCGAGA
>DUTZ01000566.1 GCA_012841845.1 Actinomycetales bacterium
CAGGACGCCGTTGCCGGGCAGCCGCCCCAGCAGGCCGAGCAGGCCGGTCGCCCCGACCACCAGGGCGAGCCCCACGAGGAGCACCACGACCACCACGAGCACTGCGTTCACGCACCTCAGGGTACGCCCGGCTCCCGGGATCTCCCAGCCGGCCACCGCCCCGCGACCACGCGGCCGGGGGAGCCCGCCGGGCCGGGAGGCCTTAGGCTTGACGGGTCCCGTGCGAATCCCGCGAGGCCAGGAGAGAAGAGGACCGTGAGCACCAGCGACGAGACCGGCACCGCCGCCCCCGCCGAGCAGGCCGGGCCCGCCCACCGCTACGGCGCCGACCTCGCGGGCGCGATCGAGCGCCGCTGGCAGGCCGAATGGGCCGAGCGCGGCACCTTCCACGCCCCCAACCCGGTGGGGGACCTGGCCACGGGCGAGGGCGTGCCGGAGGACAAGCTGTTCGTCCAGGACATGTTCCCGTACCCCTCGGGCGCGGGCCTGCACGTCGGCCACCCGCTGGGCTACATCGCCACCGACGTCTTCGCGCGCTACCACCGCATGCTCGGCGCCAACGTCCTGCACACCCTGGGCTACGACGCGTTCGGCCTGCCCGCCGAGCAGTACGCGGTCCAGACCGGCCAGCACCCGCGCGTGACCACCGAGGCCAACATCGCCAACATGGAGCGTCAGCTCGGGCGCCTCGGCCTGGGCCACGACCGCCGCCGCGTCTTCGCCACCACCGACACCGACTACTACCGCTGGACCCAGTGGATCTTCCTGCAGATCCACGACTCCTGGTACGACCCGGAGGCCCCCGCCCGGCTCGTGGAGGGCGCGGCGACGGGCGGGGAGGGTGACGACGACGAGGCCCGCACCGGCCGCGCCCGGCCCATCGCGGAGTTGCGCGACCAGTTCGTCTCCGGGGAGCGGCCCCTGCCGGGCGAGTTCGCGGGCCGGGAGTGGCCCGACCTCACGCCGGGAGAGCAGGAGAAGGTCCTCGATGCGTTCCGGCTCGTGTACCTCTCGGACTCGCTGGTCAACTGGTGCCCCGGGCTGGGCACGGTGCTCGCCAACGAGGAGGTCACCGCCGAGGGCCGCTCGGAGCGCGGGAACTTCCCGGTGTTCCGCAAGAACCTCTCGCAGTGGATGATGCGGATCACCGCGTACGCCGACCGCCTGGTCGACGACCTGGACCGCCTGGACTGGACCGACAAGGTCAAGTCGATGCAGCGCAACTGGATCGGCCGCTCGCAGGGCGCGCAGGTCCGGTTCGCGGTGGCCTCGACGGCCATAGAGGTGTTCACCACCCGCCCCGACACGCTCTTCGGCGCCACCTACATGGTGCTCTCGCCCGAGCACCCGCTGGTCGACGAGCTGGCCGGCCCGTTCTGGCCCGAGTCGGGCCCGGGGGTGGGGGACGACGGCGAGGTCGACGCCCGCTGGACGGGCGGGTTCTCCTCGCCCGCCGAGGCCGTCTTCGAGTACCGCCGCAGGGCCGCGCTCAAGTCGGACCTGGAGCGGCAGGAGAACAAGGACAAGACCGGCGTCTTCACCGGCTCCTACGCCATCAACCCCGTCAACGGCGAGCAGGTGCCGGTGTTCGTGGCCGACTACGTGCTCATGGGCTACGGCACCGGCGCGATCATGGCCGTGCCCGCCCACGACTCCCGCGACCACGAGTTCGCCACCGCCTTCGGCCTGCCCATCACGCAGGTCGTGGCGCCGGCCGACGGCGGCGGGATCGACGTGCAGGCCGAGGCCTACGCCGGCGACGGCGTGGCCGTGAACTCGCGCAACGACGAGGGCCTGGAGCTGGACGGTCTCGGCGTGGCCGAGGCCAAGGCCGCGACCATCGCCTGGCTCGAGGGCCAGGGCTCCGGCGAGGGGACCGTGCAGTACAAGCTGCGCGACTGGCTCTTCGCCCGCCAGCGCTACTGGGGCGAGCCGTTCCCGGTGGTCTACGACGCCGACGGCGTCCCGCACGCCCTGCCCGAGTCGATGCTGCCGGTCGAGCTGCCGGAGGTCGAGGACTACAAGCCCGTCTCCTTCGACCCCGACGACGCCGACTCGGTGCCCTCGCCCCCGCTGGCCAAGGCCACCGACTGGATGACCGTGGAGCTCGACCTGGGTGACGGCGTGCAGACATACACCCGCGACGCCAACGTCATGCCCAACTGGGCGGGCTCGAGCTGGTACCAGCTGCGCTACATCGACCCCACCAACCCGGACGCGCTGTGCGACCTGGAGAACGAGCGCTACTGGACCGGCCCGCGGCCGGACATCCACGGCGCGGGCGACCCGGGCGGCGTGGACCTTTACGTCGGTGGAGTCGAGCACGCGGTGCTGCACCTGCTCTACTCGCGGTTCTGGCACAAGGTGCTCTTCGACCTGGGCCACGTGACCAGCGAGGAGCCCTACCGCCGCCTCTACAACCAGGGATACATCCAGGCCTACGCCTACACCGACGCGCGCGGCGTCTACGTCCCCGCTGCGGATGTAGAGGAGAAGGACGGCAAGTACTACCTGGACGGCCAGGAGGTGTTCCAGGAGTACGGCAAGATGGGCAAGTCGCTCAAGAACTCCGTCTCGCCGGACGAGATCTGCGACGCCTACGGCGCCGACACTCTACGGGTGTACGAGATGTCGATGGGGCCGCTCGACACCTCGCGCCCGTGGGCCACCAAGGACGTCGTGGGCGCCCACCGCTTCCTCCAGCGCCTGTGGCGCGTGGTGGTGGACGAGGCCACCGGCGAGGTCCGCGTGACCGACGGGGACGCGTCCGACGACGTGCTCAAGGCCCTGCACAAGACCATCGCGGGAGTGCGCGACGACCTGGCGAACCTGCGCGACAACACGGCGATCGCCAAGCTCATCGAGTACGTCAACACCCTGACCAAGGCGTACCCGACCGAGGGGCCGGGCGCGCCGCGCGCGGTCGTCGAGCCGTTGGTCCTCATGGTGGCGCCGGTCGCCCCGCACGTCGCCGAGGAGCTGTGGTCGCGGCTCGGCCACACCGACTCGCTGGCGCACGGGCCGTTCCCGGAGCACGACGAGGCGTACCTCGTCGAGGACTCCGTGGAGTACCCGGTGCAGATCAAGGGCAAGGTCCGCGCCCGGATCACCGTCCCCGCGGACGCCTCGCCGGCCGACGTCGAGGCGGCCGCGCTGGCCGACGAGAAGGTGCAGGCCAACCTCGGCGGCGCCGCGCCCAAGAAGGTCATCGTGGTGCCCGGCAAGATGATCAACATCGTGCCGTGAGGTCCGGCGGCCCGGCGGCCCTGAGGCCCTGAGCGCTACTGCACGCCCACCTGCGTGAACACCGCCGACGACGAGACGAGCAGGTAGCCGGTGGTGATGATCCACATCGCGTACGTGGCGAACAGCCACGGCCGCCACCGGATGTGCTGCGTCCACGTGCGGTAGGTGCGCCACGCCGAGAACAGCGAGAGGCCGACGCCCAGCAGGGTCGGCAGCAGCACCACCTCGACGCGGGCGGCGGTAAAGCACAGGGCGCCGGTGTCGGGGCACTCGGGGCCGGTCACGTCGAGCATCGCGACGATCCCGAAGGACAGCAGCACGATCGCCAGCAGGGAGCCGAAGACGTAGCGGATGGCCAGCGAACCCTGGCGCTCGTTGCGCTCGAGGCGCTCGAGCGGGTCGTCCTCGTAGGGATCGCCCGTTCCGGACACGTCGTCGGCGGCCACGGCTATCCGCCCGCGAACCCGTTGTGGCCGCCGGCCTCGGCCACCTCGTCGATGGTCTCGATGCCGAGCTGGGCGTCGGTGACGGGCGGGAAGAGCGGGCCACCGCCGAACGAGCCCCGGTGGGAGAGGGGCACCTCGCCGTCGTCGTTGACGATGCCGTGCTCCCTCCCGTACTCCGCCGTGATGACGGTGGTCCCGCTCATCGCCGCGAGCCCCGGGTCGTGGGTGAGCGCGTCGATGACGCGGCCGACGAAGGTCGGGTCCTCGGCGCGGTCGAGCGGGAAGCCGTTGAAGTCGTCCATGCCCAGCGACAGGATGAGCTCGGTACGGATGAGCCCGAGCCACAGTGAGAGGGTGGCGACGCCGGTGCCGGCGAGCTCGTGCGCCATGTCCGAGGCCATCTTGTCCAGGGCGGTCTTGCTCATGCCGTAGAGCACGGTGTGGAACGGCGCGCGCGAGCCGAAGGACGAGATGTTGACCATGAGGCCGGAGCCCTGCGGGACCATGATCTTCGCGGCCTCGCAGCACGCCACGTAGTGCGCGCGCAGGCCGATGCCCATGAGCGCGTCCCAGTCGGCGGTGGGGCGCTCCCAGAACCGCCCGTTGAAGCCCATGAAGCCCTTGGGGTTGGTCCACACGTTGTTGACCAGCAGGTCGAGGCGCCCGGCGTCGGCGGCGATGCGGGTGAACACGGCGGCGATCTGCTCGTCGCTGCCGTGGTCGCACTCCAGCGCGCGGACCTCGCCGGGGCCGTCCGCCGCGGCGTCGACGGTGCCCTGCAGGCGCTCGACCGAGCGGCCGGTCACGTAGACGGTCCACCCGGCGGCGGCGAGCGCGGTGGCCACGCCCTTGCCCACGCCGCGGCTGCCCCCCGTCACCAGGGCGACGCGCGGGGCGCCGGGGGTCCGACCCGGGGCGTCGGGGCCGGTCACGACGCCGCCTCCGCGCCGGCGGTCTCCGGGACCGTGACGGTGGCGCCGTCGAGCGGCCGGGTGATCGACCACCCGGGCGTGAACAGGCACTCGGCCATCACCCAGCGGCCGTCCTCCACCACGTAGACGTCGGCGTATTCGCCGGTGGAGACGGTCTCGGTGCCGGCCACGCGGTCCACCTGGCGGAACTGCAGGGTCCACGTGCCGGTGGCGCGGGTCGGCGGCCCGCCCGGGCCCGGGGTCTCGACGGTGATGGCGGGCATGAAGCCGTGGTGCATGTCGAGGACGCGGGGGCCGCCGTCGGGCGCGGTCGCCAGCGCGATCTGGCGGAAGATCCCGACCATCGTGTCCGGGTCGGTCCGGCCGAGCGGCCCGAAGTCCAGGACGCCGCCGGAGGCCACGAAGCACGCGCGGAAGCCGTCCGGGTCCTTGGCGTCGCAGGCCCGCCAGTAGCGGTACTTGAGCTGCTGGATCGCCAGCCGGGCGCGGTTTTCCTCTTCGAGCTGCACGACCCCCACGTTAGCCTCATTCCCATGACTCGCACACAGGCCGAACTGTCCGACCGCTGGGAACTCCAGGACCTGGTCACCCATTACGCCACCTGTATCGACGCCCGCGACTTCGACGGCCTCGACTCGGTGTTCACCCCGGACGCCCACCTCAGCTACGAGGCGTCCGGCGGCCCGGCCGGCGACTACCCGACCATCCGGGCCTGGCTGGCCGAGACGCTGCCGATCTTCGCCTCCACCCAGCACCTCGTGGGCAACCTCGCGGTGCGCCTGGACCACGCGACCGGGCCGGACGACGCCACCGGCCGCTGCATGTGCTTCAACCCGATGGCGCTCAAGCCGACCAGCGAGAAGGACCAGCAGGTCCTCTTCTACGGCCTCTGGTACGACCTCGCCTTTGAGCGCACCTCCGCCGGCTGGCGCATCTCCCGCCTGACCCAGGAGCAGGCCTTCCACCACAACGTGCCGTAGGGCGCGGCGGGCGCGCGGCGCGCCGCGCCGCGGCTCAGACCGTGCCGCAGCTGTTCACCGGCGGCAACCCGTGGACGCGGTCCATGAGGAAGCGGGCGTTGGTGGAGCGCTCGGCGAGCATCGGCGCGGCGTGGTCGAGCAGCAGCCCGGGCGCGAGCGGCGGGATCTCGACGGTCTTCATCTGGACCGGCGTGCCCTGGCCGCACCAGTTGCGCACGAGGTTCTCCACGGTGTGGTGCGGGACCACGTCGTCGTTGCGGCCGATGAGCACGAGCGCGGGGACCGTCGGGGCGACCGTGCCGAGGTTGTAGCCCTCGAGCACGCGGACGATCTCCGGCTCGGAGCGGGCGGCGTCGGCGAGCGAGCGACCGTCCTTGGTGAACTCGGTGGTGCGGCGCAGCCCGTAGGCGACGGCGGTCTCGGCGACGCACTGGCCGGAGACCACGTCGAGCATGCGCTTGCCCTCGTCGTTGAGCTGCCGGTCGAACGCGGGCCGCAGCTCGGGGTGCACCTGGAGGATGCCGTTGATCGCGTAGCCCACGGCGCCGGTGAGCAGCCCGCCGTCGACGCGCTCGAGGGTGCCGAGCATGTCCGACGGTGGGGCGCCGGCGGCGATGCCGGCCAGGTTGACGTCCGGCGCGTAGGTCGGCTGCATCTCGCCCGCGGCCGCGGCGGCGCCGCCGCCCTGCGAGTAACCGCTCACCACGGTCTTGGAATCGCGCGCGAGGTCGGTGCCGTCGAGCCGCACGGCCGCCCGCGCGGCGTCGAGCGCCGAGCGGCCCTGGGAGTCGCGGTTGACGTAGGGGTGGTGGCCGGGCGTGCCCAGGCCCTCGTAGTCGGTGACGACCACGGCGAAGCCCTCGGCGAGCATCGAGTAGGCGTCGAGGAGCGCGTACCCGGCCGCCATCGAGGGCGGCGCGGTGTGGATCCCGAGGCCCACCTCCATGGACCGCGAGGGCGCGCACTGGTCGCCCTGTCCCTGGGTGCCGGGGGTGACGACGGCGAGGGGGCGCGGTCCGGGGCCGTGCCACGGCGCCTTGGGCTGGAGGTACGTCCCCGTGACGGCGACCGGTCCGCCGCCGGCGCCCGTCGAGCGGTACATGATCCGCCGGGCATCCGCCGGGAGGGCCCCGCCGTTGACGAGGTCCGGCAGGCTCGGGGTGACCGTCATGGGCTCCGTGCGGATGAGCGCCCCGTTCTCGGCGGGTAGGTCGGCCGGCGGGGTGTAGAAGGCCGAGCGGTCCGGCATGTTCGACGAGCCCTGCGCGGCGGCCACCGGGGCCGCGGCGGTGGTGACGGCGGGGGC
>DUTZ01000567.1 GCA_012841845.1 Actinomycetales bacterium
GGCCCCGCCGTGCGGGCGAGGGCCAGAAGATCGCGGCCACCGACCTCATCGCCCGCCTGCGCGCCGAGCGCGGGCAGGCGCGGCACCCCGACGCGGACCGGCCCGGCGGCCGAGGCGACGAGGGGTGACGGCCCGGCCGGACCGGAGTGTGGTCCGGAGATCGGGGCACGGCGGCGGCTATGGTGACGGCGTGATGGGGACCCGGCGCGCCGATCTGCGCCACCGACTCGGCCGGGTCGTGTCCAATCCGTGGTTCAAGGCGATCGCGACGCTCGCCGTCCTGGGCTTCGTCCTGTACTGGCTCCGCGGGCAGATGCCGTTCTTCGCCGAGGGTTTCTCCGCCGTCGTCCGCCCGCACTGGGGCTGGATCGCCCTGTCGCTGGTCTTCTCGTACCTGTCCATGTCGAGCTACGGCTCGGTCCAGAAGATCCTGCTGGGCTCGGCCGGCGTCAAGGTGGGGTACTGGGAGAGCGTGGGGCTGGTCTTCTCCGCCAACGCCTTCTCCACCTGCATCCCCGGCGGCCAGGTCTTCGGCACCACGCTCACCTACCGCAAGACCCGCCAGTGGGGCGCGACGCGGGTCGTGGCGTCGTGGCAGCTCGTCATCTCCGGCGTGCTCTCGACCGTCGGCATCGTGCTCCTGGCCCTCCTCGGCTTCTTCCTCGTGGGTACGGTGTCCAACCCGTTCCTGCTGGTGTTGTCCGCGCTCGGCCTCGTGGGCATCGTGGTGGTGGTCCAGTGGGCGGCGCGGAATCCGGACCGCATCGAGGGCGTGCTGCTCTCGGTGCTCGCCTGGGTCAACGCCCGGCGACGCAAGCCCGCCGACCACGGCGCCGGGGGCGTGCGCAAGGTGGTCGAGCAGGCCGAGGCCGTGGACATGACCAAGAGCCAGCTCTCCAAGGCCTTCGCGTTCTCGCTGCTCAACTGGGTCGCGGACATCGGCTGCCTGTGGGCGGCCGCCAACGCCGTGGGCGCGCAGCACAGCATCGGCGGGCTGGCCATCGCCTACGTCACCGGCAAGATCGTGGCCACCGCGCCGATCACGCCCGGCGGGCTGGGGACGGTGGAGTTCGCGCTCATCACCGCCCTCACGGCCGGCGGCCTCGGCGCCCACCAGGCGTTCGCCGCGGTGTTCGTCTACCGCATCGTGAGCTTCATCCTGGTGGCGCTCGTGGGCTGGGTGGTGTTCTTCCTCTTCTACCGTGGCGTCGCGGACATGGACCCGGACAAGGACGACGACGGCGACGGCCGCCCGTCCGCCGACCCCGACGCACCCGGGGGCCCCGCCGACGGCGGCGATCCCGGGGAGGCCGGGACGACGTCGGCGCGCCTGTGCCCGCAGAACCACGCCAACCCCCCGCAGCTGTCCACGTGCCGGTTCTGCGCCGCTCCGCTCGACGGCGCGGCGACGCGCGTGATGCGGCCGTCGCTGGGGGCCGTGCGGCTGTCCACCGGCATGTTCTTCGACCTCGACAGGCCACTACTGCTCGGTCGGGAGCCCCGGGTCGACGCGGCCGACGCCGAGTCCGCCCCGCGGCTCATCGTCCTGCCCAGCCCGGACAAGGCGATCTCGCGGACGCACCTGCGGGTGGACATCGACGGGTGGGCCGTCCACGCTGTGGACCTCGGCAGCGTCAACGGCACCTATCTGCGCCGGGGCGCCGCGGAGGAGGTCCGCCTGATGCCGGACGAGCCCAAGATGCTCATGGCGGGCGACGTCCTGGTGGTGGACGACGTCCGGATCCGCTTCGAGGACCTGCCGTGAGCAGGCGCGCGCCGGCCCCCGAACCCCGCCTGGCCGGATACGTGTTCCGCCGTCATCTCGGATCCGGCGGCTTCGCCGACGTCTACCTCTACGAGGACATCCGGACGAGCCGGGAGGTCGCGATCAAGGTCCTGCTCTCCGACTCGCTGAGTCCCGGGGTGCGCGACCGCTTCGAATCAGAGGCGCGCCTGATGGGGCAGCTGTCCACGCACCCGTCCATCGTCACCGTCTACAACACGGGGATCGCGCCGGACGGGCGCCCCTACCTCGTCATGGAGTACTGCTCGGAACCGAACCTGGGTGACCGCTTCCGTAGCCGCCCGCTGGACCTGCCCCGGGCGCTCGACCTCACCGTGGAGATCTGCGGTGCCGTCGAGACCGCCCATCGCGCGGGCATCCTCCACCGGGATATCAAGCCCGCCAACATCCTCGTTTCGGACTACGGCAAGGCCATGCTCACCGACTTCGGCATCGCCGCGGCGCTCGGCGGCGAGGGCGTGTCGGGCGGCCTGTCGGTGCCGTGGGCCCCGCCCGAGTTCGTCGAGGGGGAGCCGGGTGGTCGCGAATCGGACGTGTGGAGCCTCGCCGCGACCCTGTACTCCCTGCTCGAGGGACGGGCTCCGTTCGAGATCCCCGGACAGGACCGGTCGGCGCGGGCGCAGATGGAACGGATCGTGCGCAACCCGCTGCCGCCGATGCGTGCCCCGGGTGTGCCGCCGGTCCTGGAGCAGACGCTCGCCGCCGCGATGGCCAAGGACCCCCGGGACCGCTTCGCCACGGCGCTCGAGTTCGGCAACGCCCTCCGTCGGGTCCAGGCCGCGCTCCGCCTACCGGAGTCGCCCCTGCTCGTGCGCGCGCCGCGGGGCTCGACACCCGTCGAGGCCGCCGACCCC
>DUTZ01000568.1 GCA_012841845.1 Actinomycetales bacterium
GAGGTCGGCGGCGCTGGTGTACGGGCCGTGAGTGTCGCGCTCGTCGGCGATCGCGGCGGCGAGGTCGGCGCCGATCGCCCGGACCGACTCCAGCCCGAGCCGCACCTCGGTCCCGCGGTTGGCGCAGGTGGCGCCGCCGAGGGAGCGGTTGACGCAGGGCCGGTGGACGGTGACGCCGTGGCGGCGGGCGTCGGCCACCAGCGACTGCGGCGAGTAGAAGCCCATGGGCTGGCTGCGCAACAGCGCGGCGCAGAAGATCGCCGGGTGGTGACACTTGAACCACGCCGAGTAGTAGACGATCGCGGCGAAGGACTGGGAGTGCGATTCGGGGAAGCCGTAGTTGGCGAAGGCGCACATCTTCTCCCAGATCCGCTCCCCCACGGCCGGGTCCTCGTCGCTGCCGGGCGGGCCGGTGCCGATGCCGTGGAGCTCGCGCATGCCGGCGAAGAACCGCTCGCGGAGCCGCGCCATGCGCTCGGGCGAGCGCTTGGCCCCCATGGCCCGGCGGAGCTGGTCGGCCTCGGTGCCGGTGAAGCCGGCGACGTCCTTGGCGATCTGCATGAGCTGCTCCTGGAACAGCGGGATGCCGAGCGTCCGCTCGAGCGCGGGCGCGAGCGCCGGGTGGTCGTACCGCACCGGCTCCCGGCCGTTCCTCCTACGGATGTAGGGGTGCACGGAGCCGCCCTGGATGGGGCCGGGGCGGATGAGCGCCACCTCCACGACGAGGTCGTAGAACGTCCGCGGCTTCAGCCGCGGCAGCGTGGCCATCTGGGCGCGGGACTCCACCTGGAACACGCCCACGGAGTCGCCGCGGCACAGCATCTCGTACACCTCGGGGTCGGCCAGGTCGAGCCGCGCGAGGTCCACCTCGAGGTCCTTGTGCTCGGCGGCGAGGTCGATGGCGTGGTGCAGCGCGGTGAGCATGCCCAGCCCGAGCAGGTCGAACTTGACCAGCCCGACGGCCGCGCAGTCGTCCTTGTCCCACTGCAGGACCGTCCGCCCGGGCATGCGCGCCCACTCGACCGGCACGACGTCGCCGACCGGCCGGTCGCAGATCACCATGCCGCCGGAGTGGATGCCCAGGTGTCGCGGCAGCCCGACCAGCTGCCGCGCGAGGGCGAGCACGTCGGGCGGGAGGGTGTGCTCGGTGGCCTCCCGCTCGTGGTTCCTGAGCCCGGACCAGCGGTCGACGCTCTTGGACCAGGCGTCCTGCTGGCCCACGGAGTAGCCGAGCGCGCGGGCGACGTCGCGGACGGCGGAGCGGCCGCGGTAGGTGATGACGTTGGCGACCTGCGCGGCGTGGTCGCGCCCGTAGCGGGTGTAGACGTACTGGATCACCTCCTCGCGACGCCCGGATTCGATGTCCACGTCGATGTCGGGCGGCCCGTCGCGTTCCGGGGAGAGGAAGCGCTCGAAGAGCAGGTGCGCGCCCACCGGGTCGACGTTGGTGATCCCGAGGGCGTAGCAGACGGCCGAGTTGGCGGCCGAGCCCCGGCCCTGGCAGAGGATGCCCTCGCGGCGACAGAAGTCCACGATGTCGTGCACCACGAGGAAGTAGCCGGGGAACCCGAGGTCGGCGATCACGCCCAGCTCGCGGTCGATCTGCGCGTACGCCTGTGGCGCGGTCTCGCGGGGCCCGTACCGGCGCGCGGCCCCGGCGTGGGCGAGTTCGGCCAGGCGCGTGTCCTCGGTGTGGCCGGCCGGGACGTCGAACGGCGGCAGTTCGGGGGCGATGAGCCGCAGGTCGAACGCGCACTCGGCGCCCAGCCGGGCGGCGCCGCTCACGGCGTCGGGCCAGCGCTCGAACAGGTCGGCCATCTCCTCCCCCGACCGCAGGTGCGCCCCGCCGGCGGCGGGCAGGTGCGCGGCGTGGGCCTCGAGCGCCGAGCGTGCCCCGAGGGCCGCCATGACGGAGGCGAGCCGGGAGTCCTCCGGCCCCGCGCAGTGCGCGGCGGTGGTGGCGACGACGGGCAGGTCGGCCTCCTCGGCGAGGTCGTACAGCGCCTCGATGCGCTCGGTGTCCTCGGGCACGCCGTGGCACGTGAGTTCCACGGCGACGCGGTCGGCCCCGAACAGCTCGACCAGGGAGTCGAGCGCGGTGCGGGCGGCGGGCAGGTCGTAGGGGGCGGCGGGGCCGTGTCGCTCGAGCGCGCGGCGGACCCGTCCCCTGCGGCAGCCGGTGAGCACGTGCCAGTGACCGACGCCGTCCTCGCCACGCGCCGCGGCCGCGAGGTCGGCGATCTCGTAGCGCGGCTCACCCTTGGCGCCGCCGCGCAGGTGGGCGCGGGCGATGGCGCGGGACAACCGCCGGTAGCCCTCCCGCCCGCGCGCGAGCACGAGCAGGTGCTCGCCGCCGGGCAGCGAGAGCTCGGCGCCGAAGACGGTGGCCAGGCCCAGTTCGGCGGCGGCCTCGGCGAAGCGGACGACGCCGTACATCCCGTCGTGGTCGGTGATCGCCAGGGCCGTGAGCCCCAGTTCGGCCGCCGTCTCGGCCATCGCCTCGGGAGAGGAGGCGCCGTCGAGGAAGCTGAACGCGGTGTGGGCGTGCAGCTCGGCGTAGGGCACGCGGGGCGCGGCCGCCGGCGCGGCGGCACCGGGCGTCGCGGGGCGGTCGGGGGGCGTGTACGCGCCTCGGGTGCGCGACCACGCC
>DUTZ01000569.1 GCA_012841845.1 Actinomycetales bacterium
ACGCGCCCTCCGGCTCGGCGTGACGCGGGAGGCCACCGACCCGGTCGAGCTGGCGACGGCCCCACCCCGGCGCGACCCGCGCGCGCCGTTCGGGGTCTACCTGCACGTGCCGTTCTGCGCGGCGCGCTGCGGGTACTGCGACTTCAACACCTACACCGCGGGCGAGCTCGGCTCGGCCACCTCGCCCGCGGACTGGGAGCGCGGGGCGGCGCTGGAGATCGACCGCGCGGCCGCCGCGCTCGCGGACGGGGGGACGCCGCCGCGGGTGGACACGGTCTTCGTGGGCGGCGGCACGCCCTCGCTCGTCGGCGCGGACGTCCTGGTGAGGCTGCTCGACCGCATCCGGTCGGCCTTCGGGCTGGCGCCCGACGCGGAGGTCACCACCGAGAGCAACCCCGAATCCACCTCGCCGGCGTTCTTCGAGCGGCTCCGTGAGGGCGGGTACACGCGCATCTCGCTCGGCATGCAGTCCACAGCCCCGCACGTCCTGCGCGTACTCGACCGGGTGCACACCCCCGGGCGGCCGCAGGAGGCGGCCGGCGAGGCGCTGCGGGCGGGGTTCGAGCACGTCAACCTCGACGTCATCTACGGCACGCCGGGGGAGAGCGACGACGACCTCGCGCGCACCCTCGACGCCGTGGTCGACGCCGGCGTGGACCACGTCTCCGCGTACTCGCTCATCGTGGAGGACGGCACGGCCCTGGCACGCCGGATCCGCCGCGGCGAGCTGCCGGGGACCGTCGACGACGTGCTGGCAGACCGCTACGAGCAGGTGGTCGAGCGGCTCGCGCGGGCCGGCTTCCACTGGTACGAGGTGTCCAACTTCGCCACCGACGCCTCCGGGTACTGCCGCCACAACCTCGGCTACTGGCGCGGCGGCGACTGGTGGGGGATCGGTCCCGGCGCGCACTCCCACGTGGCGGGGGCGCGCTGGTGGAACGTCAAGCACCCGGCCCGCTACGCCGCCGCCTGCGACGCCGGCGAGCTGCCCGTCGCGGGCGGGGAGATCCTCGACGCCGACGACCGGCACCTCGAGCGGATCATGGTGGGCCTGCGGCTCGCCGAGGGGCTGCCGGACGAGGCGTTCACCGCCGACGAACGGCGGCGGGCCGACGAGCAGGTCGGGGCGGGGTTGCTCGCCCGCCGCCCGGTCGGGCACCCGGGCGGCCCCGGGTACGCGCTCACCGAGCGGGGGCGGCTGCTGGCGGACGGGGTCGTCCGCGACGTGCTCGTCTGAGCCGCTGGCCTAGAATCGGGCGGGACCGGCGCCAAGAGGGGAGGACCGCAGATGTCGAGCACGGCTGACCGCAGGACCGACGTCCTGCGCGCGATCGTCTCGGACTACATCGCCTCCCACGAGCCCGTGGGCTCCAAGTCCCTCGTCGAGCGGCACGCCCTGGGCGTGTCCAGCGCCACCATCCGCAACGACATGGCCGTCCTCGAGGCCGAGGGCTATATCGTCCAGCCGCACACCAGCTCCGGCCGCATCCCCACGGAGAAGGGCTACCGGCACTTCGTCGACTCGATCGAGCAGATCACCCCGCTGTCGACCGCGCAGCGCCGCGCGATCCGGGCGTTCCTCGAGGGCGCCGTGGACCTGGACGACGTGCTGCGCCGCGCGGTCCGCCTGCTCGCCCAGCTCACCCAGCAGGTGGCCGTGGTCCAGTACCCGGTCCTCGGGCGCTCCACGGTGCGCCACCTCGAGGTGGTGAGCCTGGCACCGGCCCGCCTGCTGCTCGTGCTCATCACGGACACCGGCCGCGTGGACCAGCGGATCGTGGAGCTGGGGGAGCCGCTGGCCGAGGACCACCTGCACGAACTGCGGGCCCTGCTCTCGGAGACGGTGGCCGACAAGCGGCTGCCCGACGCCTCCGCGGCGCTCACCTCCGCGCTCGAGCGGGCCCGGCCGGAGTACCGGACCGCCGCCGAGCAGTGTGTGACCGTGCTCCTGGAGACCCTCGTCGAGCACCCGGACGACCGGATCGTGCTGGGCGGCACCGCCAACCTCACCCGCAGCGCCGCCGACTTCGACGGCTCCCTGCGCACCGTCCTCGAGGCGCTCGAGGAGCAGGTCGTGATCCTGCGCCTGCTGTCGGCCGCCCAGGCCGTCGGCGCCGGTGGACCGGGCGGGGTCACCGTCCAGATCGGCGAGGAGACGCAGGCCGCGGAGATGCGGGGCGCGTCGGTCGTGTCCTCGGTGTACGGTCCCGCGGGCCACATGCTCGGCGGGATGGGGGTGCTCGGGCCCACACGCATGGACTACCCGGGAACAATCGCCTCGGTCGCCGCTGTTGCCCACTACGTGGGCGAGATCCTCGCCGGGCGCTGACCGCGCCCGCACCCTGCCCAGCACGACCCATCAGCAGACGAAAGGCCATCAGTGTCACGCGACTACTACGGGACCCTCGGGGTCGATCGGGGCGCCTCGGAGTCGGAGATCAAGCGGGCCTACCGCAAGCTCGCCCGCGAACTGCACCCCGACGTCAACCCGTCGGACGAGGCGCGTGAGCGGTTCTCGGAGATCACCGCGATCTACGAGGTGCTCACCGACCCGGAGAAGCGCCGGATCGTGGACATGGGCGGCGACCCGCTCGACTCCTCGCCGGGCGGTGGCGGCTTCGGCGGCGGCTTCGGGGGCGGCGGCTTCGGCGGCGGCCTCGGCGACGTCTTCGAGGCGTTCTTCGGCGGCGGGGCCGGCGGGGGCTCGCGCGGGCCGCGCAGCCGCGTCCAGCCCGGCTCGGACGCCCTCATCCGCGTGACCCTGGACCTGTCCGAGTGCGCGACCGGCGTGACCAAGGAGATCCAGGTCGACACGGCCGTGCTGTGCGAGACCTGCCACGGCAAGGGGTCGGCGAGCGACAAGCCCCCGGCCCGCTGTTCGATGTGCCAGGGGCAGGGCGAGATCCAGTCCGTCCAGCGGTCGCTGCTCGGCAACATCATGACCAGCCGACCGTGCCCCACCTGTGCGGGCACCGGCGAGATCATCACCGATCCGTGCGGCAGCTGCAGCGGCCAGGGGCGCGTGCGCAAGCGCCGGACCGTCTCGGCCAAGATCCCCGCCGGCGTCGGCGGCGGCATGCGCATCCGGCTCGCCGGGCAGGGCGAGGTCGGCCCGGGCGGCGGCCCCGCCGGCGACCTGTACATCGAGGTCACCGAGCGCCGGCACCCGGTGTTCGTGCGCGACGGCGACGCCCTGCACTGCACCGTCCGCGTCCCCGTGGTGGACGCCATGCTCGGCGGCAGCGTCGAGCTGGAGTCGGTCGTCGGCGAGCCCCTGGAGATCGAGATCCCGGCCGGCACCCAGCCCGGCCACACCGTGACGATGCCCGGTCACGGCATGCCGCGGGTGCGCGGCGGCGGCACCGGCGACCTCACGGTCCACATGGAGGTCGTGGTCCCCGAGAAGCTCGACCGCAAGCGGCGCGAGCTCGTCGAGCAGCTCCGCCGGCTCGACGGCGACACCGCCGAGGTCGTCGACGAGACCACCGCCCGCCGCGGCGGCCTGTTCTCCCGCCTCCGCGACGCCGTCGCCGGACACTGAGCAGCCCGGGCGAGGTGTGATGAAGGCGACCGGTGGAGCCGACAGGTCGGGGGCGGCCTCGTGACGCCGCCGCTGTTCCGCGCCGACGCGCTGCCCGAGCAGGGCGGGGCCGTGGTGCTCGACGGCGCCGAGGGCCGGCACGCCGGGTCGGCGCTGCGGGTGCGGCCGGGCGAGACGATCCGGGTGGGTGACGGCCGCGGCGCGGTGGCCGACTGCGAGGTGACCGACGTGGCCTCCGGCCGGGTCGAGGCCAGGGTCGTCACGCTCGACCGCGTGCCCCGGCCCGCGCCCACGGTCACCGTGGTGCAGGCGCTGCCCAAGTCGGAGCGGTCCGAGCTCGCGGTGGAGCTGGCCACCGAGGCCGGCGCGGACCGGATCGTGCCGTGGCAGGCCGCCCGCTGCGTGAGCCGCTGGACCGGGCCCAAGCTCGAGAGGGGCCGGGCCAAGTGGGCCAACGCGGCCCGCG
>DUTZ01000570.1 GCA_012841845.1 Actinomycetales bacterium
GCCCACGCGCTGCC
The DNA here is from genome assembly GCA_012841845.1 of Actinomycetales bacterium. Taxonomy (GTDB): domain Bacteria; phylum Actinomycetota; class Actinomycetes; order Mycobacteriales; family Mycobacteriaceae; genus Dietzia. The sequence continues at coordinate 15 of DUTZ01000570.1, forward strand.
GGGGCTCGCCGGTGCCGCCGCGGGGGCCTCCGCCGGCGAGGGGTCCCGCCCGACCTCGTCCGCCACCCACTCGGCCTCACCTCCGGCCCACCGCGAGGAGCGCACCCGGCCGCGGCCCGCCGTGATCGCCGCCGCGGTGCTGCTCGTCCTGGCCTCCATCGCCGGCGCCGCGGTCTGGATCGCGTCGCGTGACGGCGACGAGACCGTCCAGGTGCAGGAGGTCACCATCCCGGAGGTCGCGCAGCGCCCCGTCGAGGAGGTCGTCGCGCAGCTCACCGAACTCGGCCTGGAACCGGTCGAGCACCCGCAGCCCGACCCGCAGATCCCGGCCGGCATCGTCATCTCGTCCGATCCCATCGCGGGCAAGCGGCTCCCGCGCGGCTCCGAGATCCACCTCGCCGTCTCCACCGGCGTCCCCGTCCTCACCATCCCCAACGTCATGGGCATGGCCCCGGCCGACGCCCGCCGCACGCTGGAGGAGGCCGGCTTCCGGGTGGAACCCGAGAACACGCCGCGCCCCTCGACGCCCGAGGACCGCGACAAGGTGGTGGCCACCGAGCCCGGTCCGGGCACGGACATCCCCTCCGACCAGCCGGTCCGCCTGCTCGTGGGCTCCGGCCCCGAACAGGTGCGGGTCCCCGGCGTGGTGGGCCAGGACGCCGACTCCGCCCGCGCCACCCTCGAGGCCGCCGGGTTCGGCGTGGACACCGTGCGGGTCGACGGCACCGAGCCCGAGGGCCGCGTGGTCCAGCAGTCCACGGCCGCCGGGCAGACCCAGCTCAAGGGCGCCACCATCACGCTGCAGGTCTCGGCCGGCAACCGCTTCGACATGCCCAACCTCGTGGACAAGACCGTCGACGAGGCGCTCGACGCGCTCCGCGCGGCCGGCTGGAAGGGCGACCGCGCGCAGCTCGTCGAACTGCCTCAGAACGACCCCGACCTGGGCCGGGTGGGCAAGATCTACTCCCAGCAGCCGCCCGTCGGCGAGGCCGGCGTCAACGACCAGGTGGTGGTGCGCGTGATCCGCTTCGGGCTGGTCCCCGGGCCGGGCTGAGGCCGGGCCGCCGCCTCAGGCCGGGCGCTGCCGCTCCGGCCGCCGCCTCAGGCCAGGGCCGCGCCGCGCGTCCGGTCGAGATCGGCCTCGAGCCGCGCCACGAGCGTCTCCGACGGCCGCTCGCCGCAGAGGCCGAGCCACGTCGCGAGCATGCGGTGCCCGCCGTCGCTCATCACCGACTCCGGGTGGAACTGCACCCCGTGGATCGGCAGCTCGCGGTGGCGCATGGCCATGACGATGCCGGACTCCGTCCACGCCGTGGGGACGAGCTCGTCCGGGATCGACTCCGGCACCACGGTGAGCGAGTGGTAGCGGGTGGCGGTGAACGGGCTGGGGATGCCGTGCAGCACGCCCGTGTCGTCGTGCGTCACGCGGCTGGTCTTGCCGTGCATGAGCTCCTCGGCGCGGTCCACGGTCGCGCCGAATGCCGCCCCGATGGCCTGGTGTCCCAGGCACACCCCGAGTACCGGCACCCCGGCGCGGCCGCACACCCCGATGAGCGGCATCGTGGCGCCCGCGCGGTCGGGGGTCCCCGGTCCGGGGCTGAGCAGGACGCCGTCGTACCCGGCCACCACCTCCCCGAGGGTCGCCTCGTCGAACGTGCCGTCGAGGCCGGCGAGCCGCGCGTCGTCGGTGCGCCACACGTCGCACGCCGCCCCGAGCTGGCCCAGGTACTGGACCAGGTTGTAGACGAAGCTGTCGTAGTTGTCGACGACGAGGATGCGCATGGGAGCAGCGTACTGCGGCGCGTCGGGCGACATCCCCCTTGGTAGAGTGGGCCGGACATCCCCCCGCGAGCACGAGGTCTGACGAATGCCCAAGTCCAAGGTCCGGTCCAAGACCGAGTACACCGACGCGGCCGTCCGCCGTACCCCCGTCAAGGTCAAGGGCACGCCCACGGCGCGCTGGTACCTCGTGATCATGTTCGGGCTCATGCTGCTCGGGCTCGCCTGGCTGGTCGTCTACTACATCGCGGGCGAGAAGATCCCGTTCATGATGGAACTCGAGACGTGGCAGAACTTCGCCATCGGCTTCGGCCTGGCGGTCGTCGGCCTGCTCATGACGATGCGCTGGCGCTAGCCGCGCCCGGCCCGGGGCGTACCGCCACAGGGCCTTCCGGATTCCTCCACAGCTTTCTCCACAGGTCACCCCCCGCCGGCCGCGGGGGGTGACCTGCGTTTCTGGACCGAACTGTTCGTTTATGCAGGTCAACCATCGGTTCTGTGCTAGCGCGAACCCGCGCTCGGGCGTGTCGATCCGCGTACACAGCCTGTGGAGAACCTCCTCCACACTGGGGAGAACCGCCCTGTCGGACGCTCGTCCGCTCTGCCGCAGGTCGGACCGCGGCCCACTCGAACGCCGCTCGAACTCCACGCGTGTGATTCATCCACAGTGTGGATAACCCCTGTGGACAACCGGCCCCCCCGCCCTGGCTAATGCCATGGGTGTGATTCCTCCACACTGTGGAGGGGTCCTGTGGAATGACAGCGGTGTAGTTCATGCACACTGTGGACGACCGCTGTGGAGGGGCCGCCGCGGGCGAGGAGGTCCGACGATGGAGCAACCCGAGCCGCGGGCCGCGTCGTGGTCGCCCGGTGTGCTGTGGCCGTCGGTGCAGATCGCGCTGGGGATCGTCGTGGTGGTGGTGGGGCTGCTCAGCGACTCCCCGATCGGCCTGCTGCTCTCCGGGCTCGCCGCGCTGTTCCTCCTCCCGGCCGGCGCGCTGCAGCTCGTGCGGCGCCCGCGCCTCGAGGTGGTCGACGGCGAGTTGGCGATCAAGACGCTGACCGGCACCCGCTTCGTCCCCCGATCCGAGGTGGTGGAGGTCCGTGACCTCGGCATCCCCCGCTGGGGGATCCGTCAGCACCTCATGCGGATCGAGTACACCGACGAGCAGGGGCGCGAACAGCTCGACGTGTTCACCCGCGCGGACCTGGGCACCGACCCGCGGGACGTGGTGGACCGGCTCGTCGAGCTGGGATTCCCGGGGCGACGGGTCAGCGGCTGAGTCCGCTGCTCACCTGCTCCTCCCGCTCTTCGCCCGACCCTCCCGCTTCTCGCCCGCTCCGCCTCCCCGCTCCGCCTCCCCCGCTTTGCACAACCACAGCCTGACCACAGCGGTTTTGCACAACAGCAGCCGGCGGACCACTCGCACGATGCCGAGCCCGTGTTGTGCATAACCGCCGTGTTGTGCAAAACCGAGGGGCGGACAGGAAATCGCCGACAGACCGAGGCGCCGACAGGGGCCGGCACGCGCCAGCAGGCACAGGCAATCACCGACAGAGGCCGGCAAGCGCCAGCAGGCACCGGCGGGCACCGGTAGCGGCCGGCCCTCCTGCGCGGGTCAGCGGCGGAGGACCGACTCCAGGGTCATGACCTCTGCGGAGTACCACGCGGCCACGGCCACCACGGCCACGAGGAGCAGGAACATCCCCCAGGCCGCGGCCCGGCGGGTCCCGCGCCCGACGCGTGCCGGCAGCCGGCGCGGGAGGATCACCAGCACGAGCGCGGCGACGGCGCCCACGACGAGGCCGCCCATGTGCGCGGCCAGCGAGACCCCGGGCACGAGGATGCTCACCACGATGTTGAGCCCGATGAGCACCGCGATGCCCCGGAACTCCAGGCGCAGGGCCGCCGCGACGATCCCGTACGCGCCCATGAGTCCGAACACCGCGCCGGAGGCGCCCGCGGTGAGCGCGCCGGGGCTGAAGTACATCACCGCGACCGACCCGCCGAGCGCCGAGATCAGGTACAGCGCGAGGTAGCGACCGTGGCCGATGCTGCGCTCGGTCCCCACCCCGAGGATCCACAGCATGTACATGTTGAGCAGCAGGTGCAGCGGCCCGAAGTGCTGGAACGCCGCCGTGAGCAGCCGCCACCACTCGTCCCACACCACGACGAACGGCGGATAGAGGGCGGTGACCTCGAACAGCGACGAGTCCGCGTTGTCGAGCAGGCTCCGGGACTGGACCACCGTGGCGACGTAGACCGCGAGGTTGGCCGCGATGAGCCACGCCGTGACCGGCTGCAGGCGGAAGAAGCGGGCGATCGCGCCGTCGCGGCGGGCGGCTGTGGTCATGGGGTCCGTCCTGGGTGGGGACACGACGGCGGCGCGGGACCGGCGGACCGGTTCCCGCGCCGCGCGTCGGTGGTGGGTCGGGGAGTCAGACCTGGGGTGTCAGGCGATCTCGATGGACTCGATGACGACGTCCTCGACCGGCCGGTCCATGGCGCCGGTGCGGGTGGTGGCGATGGCGTCGACAACCTTCTGCGAGTCGGCGTCGGCGACCTTGCCGAAGATCGTGTGGCGGTTGTTCAGGTGCGGGGTCGGGCCCACGGTGATGAAGAACTGCGAGCCGTTGGTGCCCGGGCCGGCGTTGGCCATGGCCAGCAGGTACGGCTCGGAGAACTGCAGCTCGGGGTGGAACTCGTCCTTGAACTGGTAGCCCGGGCCGCCGCGGCCGGTGCCCGTGGGGTCGCCGCCCTGGATCATGAAGCCCGAGATGACGCGGTGGAAGATCGAGCCGTCGTAGAACGGGCCCGACTGCTCACCCTTGGCGTTGGGCTGCGAGTAGTCCTTGGAACCGGCGGCCAGACCGGTGAAGTTGGCGACCGTCTCCGGCGCGTGGTTGCCGAACAGCTCGACGACGATGTCGCCCTGGTTCGTGTGGATGGTGGCCTTCTGCGTTGCGATGCTCACGCCGCCCATCCTGCCACGGGCCCGCGCCGGATGTCGCCGAGGCGGTGGTCCGCGACCGAGCCCTGTGGAAGCATCGGGTCATGAGCAAACGACGTGATCGTGCCGAAGAGAAGCGTGCCCTGAAGGACGCCGAGAAGGACCTCAAGGCGGCCAGGAAGACCGCCCGCAAGGCCATCGACCTCAAGGATCCGCGCCTCCTCGGGGAGGCCGCCGTCGCCGCCACCCGCGGCCCCGTGGGGCTGGCGATGTTCGGGGCCAACCGTGGCCTCAAGGTGGTGCGCGAGCGCCGCGCCGAGCAGGCCGAGGTGCTGGACGGCCTGGCCTCCGACGCGCGCAAGCACGCCGAGGCGCTCAAGGAGCACACCTCGCTCGTGTCGGCGCCGCCGCAGAAGCGCCGCGGCGTCCTGCACCGGTTCGCCCCGCTGTGGATCGTGGGCCTCGCGGGCGGCGCGGCCGTCGCCGGCGCGACCGCCTACTTCCTGCGCGACCAGAGCACCCCGGCCCCGGCCCCCGCGCCGAAGCCCACCCCGGCGCCGCCGACCCCGCCCGCCCAGTCCGACGTCCCCGGGACCGACTCCGACGCCTCGGGCGAGGACCTCGCCGTCGACACCCCGGACCCCGAGGGCCCCCGCGACCAGAAGGCGGACACCACCCCGGCGGCCACCTCCGCCGACAACGCCCCCGCGGCCGGCGACGCCACCCCGGGTGCCGCGGCCGGGATCGCGCCCCAGCCCGCCGACCAGGAGGACCTGGCGCGGGCCGACGACGAGGGCCTCACCACCGACGACGACAAGTGACCGCCGGCGACGACCCCCTGCGGATCGTCGCCGCGCCGCTGACCGGGCTCGGCCCGCTGGACGTCCACGCGCTGTACAAGCTGCGCGTGGACGTCTTCGTCGCCGAGCAGGACTGCCCGTACGCGGAGATCGACGACGTCGACGCCGACCCCGGCACGATGCACCTGCTGGCCTGGGCGCCCGGGCCGGACGGCGAGGAGCTCGCCGCGACCCTCCGGGTGTTCGGCTCGGACGTGCACGGCGGCGTCATGCACCTCGGGCGCGTGTGCACGCACCCGGACCGGCGCGGGAACGGCATCGCGGCGCGGCTCGTCCGGCGCGGCCTCGCGCTGTGCGGCGACCGGCCGGTGGAGATCGGCGCCCAGTCGTACCTCGAGCGGTGGTACGAGCAGTTCGGCTTCGTGCGCTGCGGCGAGGAGTACCTCGACGAGAGGATCCCCCACGTGCCCATGCGCCGCGATCCGGCCTCCTAGGATGAGACCAGGCTCATACCCCCTGTGAAGCGCGAGGAACCCTCATGACGTCTGATCTGGTCAAGGCCCTGCTCCCCGAGAGCGAGATGCCGACCCACTGGTACAACATCCAGGCCGACCTGCCCGAGCCGATGGCGCCGCACCTGCACCCCGGGACCAAGGAGCCCCTCGGGCCGTCGGACCTCGCGCCGCTGTTCCCCATGGCGCTCATCGAGCAGGAGGTCACGCCCGAGCGCTTCGTGGAGATCCCCGAGCCGGTGCGCGAGATCTACCGGCTGTGGCGGCCGTCGCCGCTCATCCGCGCCCGCCGCCTCGAGAAGGCGCTGGGTACCTCGGCGCGGATCTACTACAAGTACGAGGGCACCTCGCCGGTCGGCTCGCACAAGCCCAACACCGCCGTCGCGCAGGCGTACTACAACGCCGCCGAGGGGATCACCAAGCTCACCACCGAGACCGGCGCCGGCCAGTGGGGCGCCTCGCTCGCCTTTGCCGGCCAGGCGTTCGGGATCGACGTCGAGGTGTGGCAGGTCAAGGCCTCCTTCGAGTCCAAGCCGTACCGCCGGATGCTCATGGAGACCTTCGGCGCGACCGTGCACCCCTCGCCGTCGGACCTCACCGAGTCGGGCCGCGCGTTCCTCGCCAAGGACCCCGACACCCCGGGCTCGCTGGGGATGGCCGTGTCCGAGGCCGTCGAGGTGGCCGCGGGTGACGGCGAGGCGCGCTATTCGCTGGGCTCCGTGCTCAACCACGTGTGCCTGCACCAGACGATCATCGGCGAGGAGACCCTCAAGCAGCTCGCGATGTTCGACGAGGGCGCCCCCGAGTTCCTCTTCGGCTGCGCCGGCGGCGGTTCCAACCTCGCCGGCCTGGCGTTCCCGTTCGTCCGTGAGAACCTGGGCGGCGGGTCGACGAGGATCGTCGCCGTCGAGCCCGAGGCGTGCCCGTCGCTGACCCGCGGTGAGTTCCGCTACGACCACGGCGACGTCGCCGGCCTCACGCCGCTGATGAAGATGTACACGCTCGGCCAGGACTTCGTCCCGGACCCCATCCACGCCGGCGGCCTGCGCTACCACGGCATGGCGCCGCTGGTCAGCCACGTCAAGCACCTCGGCCTGCTCGACTCGATCGCGGTGGAGCAGAACGCGGCGTTCGCGGCCGGCGTGGAGTTCGCCAAGGCCGAGGGCGTCGTCCCCGCGCCCGAGTCCACCCACGCGCTCGCCGGCGCCTTCGCCGAGGCCCGCAAGCACACGGGCGAGGCGGGCTCCGGGCCGGCCATCGTCATCGGCCTGTCCGGCCACGGCTTCCTCGACCTGCCGGCCTACGAGGCCTACGTCCGCGGCGACCTCGCCTGAGACCCCGCCTCCCCGGGGGTCATGCCGAGCCGGTCGGCAGCGGCACCCC
>DUTZ01000571.1 GCA_012841845.1 Actinomycetales bacterium
CGTCCCGGTCCCCGGCCGGGCACCCGCTCCGCCGCGCGCACCGGACACCGTGACGGCCGTGGTGGGCTGCACCGAGACGATCCCGTCGGGGGCGGTCGCGGTGACGGTGAGCAGCTCGGTGGACCACGCGGCGCCGAGGGTGTTGCGCAGCGTGCGGGAGGCGTCGCCGGTCGGGAAGTCGGGGCCGAGGTCGCGGGGGAGCAGGGTCACGGAGTCGCCCACGCGCACGACCTTGCCCAGCAGCGCGGAGCGCAGGACGCGCTCGGCGACGCCGTGGCCGGCCGCGGGCAGACCCTGGACCTCGATCGACTGCGCGCCCGTCACGGCCGCGGCCCGGACCGCGACGCGGGCGTCCTCGCCGAGCCCGCAGTTGGCGGCCACCACCTCGTCCACCACGAGCACCCCGCTGGGCGCGTCGGACCGGGCGGCCGCCACGACGGCGGCCGTGGTGCGGGCGCCCACGATCTCCAGGGCGTCCCACTCCCGCATCCCCAGCGCGAGGATCACCTCGGGGTGGGCGCGCACGATGCCGCGTCGCGCGTCGGCGGCGGACGCCGAGACGCGCAGGGTCAGGTCCAGGCTGGGGCGGGAGCTCACGGGTGCGAGCGTATCGGCGCGCGGGCCCCGGGGGTGGGCGGCGTTCGGTAGAGGGCGCTCAGTAGAGGGCGCTCTTGACCGAGTTCCAGGCCACCGGGATCTGCTGCGAGTAGTAGTGCCAGTTGTGCATGCCGGTGGGGCGCAGGTCGATCTGCGCGGGGATGCCCAGCTCGCGGAGCCGGCGGTCGGCGGCGCGCGTGCAGCGGTCCGTGGCCTGCTCCAGGGCCATGCCGGCCGCGAAGTTCAGTGCGTCGCCGTGGTACCGCTCCCAGTCGCCGGGCTCGGCCACGCCCGTGCCGGAGGAGAGGTAGATCTTCTTGCCACGCAGGTTCTCGGCGTTGATCAGGCCGTCGTGCGCCTGCCACGTCTCGTTGCCGGGCTCGCCCCACATGTTGGTGACGGTGCCACCGCGGCTCTCCACGGTGTACCGCGTGAGGATCTGGCCGAGCTGGTCGGTCGAGTAACAGCCGGAGACACCGAAGACCGCCTGGTAGAGCTTCGGGTTCCGGGTGGCGGTGGTGACGGCGGCGGCCGCGCCCATGGAGATGCCGCCGATGCCGCGCCGGGTGTTGGTGGTGATCTCCGGCTCGACGAACCGGGGCAGGTCGCGGGTGATGAACGTCTCCCACTTACTGATGCCCAGCACCGGGTCCTCGACGTTCCAGTCGGCCCACATCGTGCCCTGGCCGCCGGTGGGGATGACGAGGTTGACGTCCTGGTCGCCGAACTGCTCCCGCGCGCCCCACTGCATGAAGCCGCTGGGCAGCTCGGAGCCGACGCCGTCGAGCAGGTAGAGGGTGGGCGCGTCGGACCGCGTGGCGCGGTAGACCTCGACGGTGATGCCGCGCTTCATGTCGCCGGAGTCGATGAGCCAGCGCTCGTACCTGCCGTCGATCTCCTTGCCGACGACCTTGGTCTCGGTGATCTCCGGGTTGGGCTGCGGCGACGGCGGCGGGCTGCCGGCGAACATGTTGGGCGAGAATCCGAGACGGTGGGCGAGGCCCATCATGGTGGAGCCCGACGACCCGGGCAGGTTGCCGAAGTAGAGGAGCTGGCTCAGGCTCTCCGGGCTGAACGCGCCGAGGCCCTGATTGGCGATCTGCTCTGGGCCGATCGAGCCGGTCTGGGCCTGCGCGGGCGCGGGGGCCAGCCCCACGGCGAGCGCGGCGGCGGTGCCCACGGTGAGGAGTGCGCGGGCGGCCCGGGCGGCGACGCCGGCGCGGCGGGTCGTGGTGGCGGCCATGACGGCTCCGTTCGAGTCGGTGTCCTGAATGCGGGTGCGCCGCGGGTCGCCGCGGTCACTGTCGTCGCTATCGTAGACATCCGTCACACCGTTACCAAGCGGTCCGGCGGGATCCGCCGGGCCGGGCGGGCGGTCAGCGGTAGCGGGAGAGGAAGGCCGCCTCGGCCAGGGCGATCCGCTCGATCTCGCGCGGGTCCACGCTCTCGTCGGGCGAGTGGATGGCTGCGGCCGGGTCCTCGACGCCGAACAGGGCGATCGACGCCCCGGGGTGGGCCGTCCGCAGCGCGCCGCACAGCGGGATCGAGCCGCCGGAGCCGACCTCGGCCACCTCGTCGGCGCCGTACGCCTCGGCCAGACAGCGGCCGAGCAGGTCGTGGACGGGGTCGTCCGCACCGGGCTCGACGGAGCGGAACGGGTGCCCGACGGCCTGCTTCTCCACGCGCACGCGGGCGTTCCACGGGGCGTGCGCCTCAAGGTGGCGGGCGAGCGTCTCCTGGGCGGCCTCGGGGTCCATGCCCGGCGGGACGCGCAGGTTGACCAGCGCCCGGGCGGTGGGCTGAACGGCGGCGATCGCGCCCTCGACCGGCGGGCAGTCGATCCCCAGCACGGTCGCCGCGGGCCGCGACCACACGAGGTCGGCCAGGGGGGCGGCGGTGGACACGCCCACGCCGTCGAGCACGCCGGCGTCGGCGCGGAACGTCTCCTCGTCGTAGGGCCGCCCGGTCCACGCGCTGCCCGCGTCGAGGCCGTCGACGGTCGTGGCGCCGGTCTCCGGGTCGCGCAGGGAGGCCAGCATCGCCACGAGCGCGGCGAGCGCGTCGGGCGCGGCGCCGCCGAACTGCCCGGAGTGGACGCCGGCGGCGAGGGTGTCGACGGTGACGACGACGTTGGCGATCCCCCGCAGACTGGTCGTCAGCGTGGGGACGCCCACCGCCGCGTTCCCGGAGTCCACGATGAGGATCGCGTCCGCCGCCACGAGGTCCGGCCGCCGCGCGACGAGGTCGTCGAGCCCGCCGCCGCCGGTCTCCTCCGACCCCTCGACCACCAGCCGGATGCCCAGGCCGTCGAGCGGGTCGCCGGTCTCGTCGGCGTGCAGTGCGCGGAGTGCGGTGAGGTGGACGACGAGGTTGCCCTTGCAGTCGGCGGCGCCGCGGCCGTACCAGCGTCCGTCGCGTTCGGTGAGCTCCCACGGGGAGCTGGTCCAGTCGGCCGGGTCGCCGGCGGGCTGGACGTCGTAGTGGCTGTACAGCAGCACGGTCGGGCGACCGGGGGCGGCGGGACGGTGGGCGAACACCGCGCGCGAGCCGTCGGAGGTCTCGATCACCTCGACCGCGTCCGGGCCCAGTCCGGGGACCGGCAGCTCGGCGAGCAGGGCGCGGGTGAGCTCGCAGGCGCGCGCGCAGGCGTCCGGCTCCGCCTCGTGGACCGAGGGCAGCGCCACCAGGTCGGCGAGGTCGATGCGGGCGCGGTCCATCTGTGCTGTGACGGCGACGGCGAGCGCGTCGAGATCGGGATGCGGTGCGGGGAACTCCGTGGCGGGCATGGCCCCAGGGTAGGGCTGTGACAGGCGACACACCGGAAAGGTGAACGCCAGATGAACGCAAGGTGTCGTATTCTCGTCTGCATGAGTAACCACCTCGTCGTCACCGCCTCCGACCCGGCCTTCCGCGACCGGGCCCGGCTCGAGGATCTCCCCGACTGGGTCCGCGACGACCTCCTCGCGCTGCGCGACGAGGTCGCCGAGCGCTTCCCCGACTCCGACGCCGTCGGCGAGACGGCCGCCCTGGCCGCGCCGCCCCAGATCGAGGGCGCGTCCGTGGTCATCCGCCCCGGCGTGATCAGCCGCCCGCTCGTCGTCAACGCCGTGATGCGGCTCGCGGCGCCCCGCCAGCTCACCGTGTGCTGCCCCGACCAGGACCTCGTGGCCGATCCGCGCGTGCGGATCGACATCGACGTCCACCGGCGGCCCACCACGGCGGGCGCCGACATCTCCGACCACGCGGTCCGCGGGCGCCCGCACGGCACCCTGCCGTGGATCACGCGCCCGCTGCTCGGCGGTCTCGTGCAGCAGCTCGAGATCGAGGGCGACCGCCTCGAGCTCGAGGTGGACGCCACCCGCTGGTTCCGCTTCGAGCGCGTCGGCGGGGCCGTCGTCCTCACGGTGGCCGACGGCC
>DUTZ01000572.1 GCA_012841845.1 Actinomycetales bacterium
CGACCGTTGTTGATGTTGAACCAGTCCACGGTCATGGGCTGGACCTGGTGGTCGGCCACCCCCTCGGTGCCGAGGGCGGTAAAGACGAAGCCGAGCTGTCCGGCGGGGATGCCGGGCAGCGGCAGGTCGGCCGGGCCGGGGATCGCGGTAGCCGCGCCGACCGCGGTCTGCTCGCCGCCGATGCAGCGCTCCATGAGGGTGGGCCAGGCGAACTGGGCGATGACGGGGCCGTTCTCGGGGACCGGGGTGCCGGGCTCCCCGGTACCGCGGAAGAAGCCCACCACGCGGGCGATGGTGCCGCGGGTGCTCTCCGGGATGAACTGCTGCTCGGACAGGTTCTCGAGGGCCTGGAGCACGGGCTCCGTGGGGCGTCCCAGGTGGTCGAGCGACTGGGCGCTCGCGGTGGCGGGCGCGGCCAGTGAGATCGCCATGGCGGCGGCGGCACCGAGGCCGAGGGTCCTGAACGGGGTCCTGAGCGAGTCGCGGATCACGGGCGAGTCCATTCTTCGGGTGTGGCGGTCTGGCCGGCCGGCGAGCCGACCAGTCGATCGCTAGATGTTCTCATAACGCCGGCGGCGATGGGCACCGGGAGGCGTGTTTGTCGACGTCGTTGGGGCCAGTGTTACAGATGTGGCCAGTGATGTAAATAACACGCGGGCCTGCCGGGGTGTCGCCCGGGTGCCCGTGATGGTGGCCCACGGGGTCCGGGCGGGTAACGTGGACCCGCATGCGCGCTCGACCGGGCGCGCCTGTGGATCCGGCGGGGGCTCCCGCTGATTCCCACCACGCGCCCGGCGGCACCGAGCCGCCCCGGGCGCCGACCGCCTCCGAGGGAGAACCCACCGCATGGCCCTGACCGAGTTCCGCAACGTCGCCATCGTCGCGCACGTCGACCACGGCAAGACGACCCTCGTCGACGCCATGCTCCGCCAGTCCGGGGCGTTCGACGACCGCGCCGAGCTCGTGGACCGCGTCATGGACTCCGGCGACCTGGAGCGGGAGAAGGGCATCACGATCCTCGCCAAGAACACGGCCGTCCGGCGGCCGGGTGCCGGGGCGGGGGGCGCCGACCTGGTCCTCAACATCATCGACACCCCGGGTCACGCCGACTTCGGCGGCGAGGTCGAGCGCGGGCTCTCCATGGTCGACGGCGTGGTGCTGCTCATCGACGCCTCCGAGGGGCCGCTGCCCCAGACCCGCTTCGTCCTGCGCAAGGCGCTCGCCGCGTCGCTGCCGGTGATCATCGTCGTCAACAAGACGGACCGCCCGGACGCGCGGATCGACGAGGTCGTCGAGGAGGCCCAGGACCTCCTGCTGGACCTCGCCGCGGACCTCGAGGACCCCGACGCCCAGACCGCCGCCGAGCACGCGCTCGAGCTCCCCGTCGTCTTCGCCTCCGGCCGCGCCGGCAAGGCGTCCACGACCCAGCCCGCCGACGGCGAGGAGCCGGACGCGGACAACCTCGACGAGCTGTTCACCCTGCTGTACGACGTCATCCACGCGCCGCGCGGCGACGTGGACGCCCCGCTGCAGGCGCACGTCACCAACCTCGACGCCTCCAACTTCCTCGGCCGCATCGGCCTGGTCCGCATCCACAACGGGCGCCTGCGCAAGGGCCAGCAGGTCGCGTGGATCCACCACACCGCCGAGGGCGAGCAGGAGACCAAGACGGTCAAGATCAGCGAGCTGCTCAAGACTGACGGCGTCACCCGCGTCCCCACCGACGAGGCCGTGGCCGGCGACATCGTGGCCGTCGCCGGGATCGACGACATCATGATCGGCGACACCCTCGCCGACCCGGACAACCCGGTCGCGCTGCCCGCCATCACCGTCGACGCGCCGGCGATCTCCATGACCATCGGCGTCAACACCTCCCCGCTCGCCGGCCGCAACGGCGGCACCAAGCTCACCGCCCGCATGGTCAAGGCCCGCCTCGACCAGGAGCTCGTGGGCAACGTCTCCCTCAAGGTGCTCGACACCGAGCGGCCCGACGACTGGGAGGTCCAGGGCCGCGGCGAGATGGCGCTGTCCGTGCTCGTCGAGACCATGCGCCGCGAGGGCTTCGAGCTCACCGTGGGCAAGCCGCAGGTGGTCACCCGCACCATCGACGGCAAGCTCCACGAGCCGATGGAGCACATGACGATCGACGTGCCCGAGGAGCACCTCGGCGCCGTCACCCAGCTCATGGCCGCGCGTAAGGGCCGCATGGAGCAGATGAGCAACCACGGGACCGGGTGGGTCCGGATGGAGTTCATCGTCCCCGCGCGCGGCCTCATCGGCTTCCGCACGACCTTCATGACCGAGACCCGCGGCTCCGGCATCGCCAACTCCGTCTCCGCGGGCTACGAGCCGTGGGCCGGCGAGATCCGCGCGCGTCACACCGGCTCGCTCGTCGCGGACCGCGCCGGCAAGGCCACGACGTTCGCCCTGCTGGGTCTCGCCGACCGCGGCGACTTCTTCATCGAACCCGGCGCCGAGGTGTACGAGGGCGTCGTGGTGGGGGAGAACCCGCGCGCCGAGGACATGGACGTCAACATCACCAAGGAGAAGAAGCTCACCAACATGCGCTCGGCCACGGCCGACGCCACGGAGACGCTGTCCAAGGCCCGGAGCCTGAGCCTCGAGGAGGCCATGGAGTTCTGCGCCGCCGACGAGTGCGTGGAGGTGGCACCGGAGGCCATCCGGGTGCGTAAGGTGCTGCTCACGGCGACCGAGCGGGCCAAGGCCCGGAGTCGCTCCAAGTCGCGCGACCAGCAGTCGGGCCACTGACGGGAGAGGCCATGCGAACGGGTGGGGTGTGCCGGCGGCGGGGTGCGGCCGCGTTCGGCGCCGCGCTCTCCCTCGCCGTCCTCGCCGGCTGTGTCGCCGACCCGCCGCCCCCCACCGTGGTGGGGGAGGAACAGCCCGACGGCGAGGGTGTGCGCCGCACCGCGGGCGGGGTCCTGCTCTCCCTGGACCGTGTGGACGAGGGCTTCAACCCGCACCTGCTGGCCGACCAGGGGATCGACACCGACCTGGTGGCCTCGCTCGTCCTGCCGAGCGCCTTCGTCCCCGGCGCGGACGGTGAGCTCGAGCTCAACGACGGCCTGCTCGAGTCCGCGGGGCCGCTGCCCGACGACCCGCACACCGTGCGCTACACGATCCGGCAGAAGGCGCAGTGGTCCGACGGCGTCCCGGTGGCCGCGGAGGACTTCAGCTACCTCTGGCTGCAGATGACCACGCAGTCCGGCGTGGTGGACCCCGCCGGTTACGAGCACATCGTGGACGTGCGGCCCGGCGCCGGGGGCAAGGTCGTGGACGTGGTCTTCGACACCGTGCCGCGCGACTGGCGCTCGCTCTTCCGGCACCTCCTACCCGGCCACATCCTCCGGGAGGCGCCCGACGGCTTCCAGGGCGCCCTGCGCCGGCCGCCCGTGACGAGCGCCGGCCCGTACATGATCCGGACGTCCGACGTGGGCCGCGGCGAGATCGAGTTCGTCCGCAACGACCGGTACTGGGCGGACGCGCCGGCGATCGGCCAGCTCCTCGTCTGGCGTGCCAGCGGCGCCGGCGAACTCGGCGCGGCCCTGCGCACCGGACCGGGATCACTCGCCGTGGTCGCGGGCACCCCGGTCGCCGAGGACGTCACCGCGACCGTGCCGGGGGTGGGTACCGAGACCCTCCGGGCCCCCGTCCAGCTCGAGATGGCGTTCAACACCGTCGCGCCGGCGGCCTCGGACCCGGCCGTCCGCCGGGCCCTCACCTCGGCGGTCGATCCCGACGTCGTCGGCCGCATCGTCACCGGGCAGTCCGCGCCCACGGTCACCTCGTTCCCGTTCCCCGCGGGCGCGCCGACGCCGCGGACGGGCGATCCGGAGGCGGTGCGCGCCGGGCTCGCGGACGCGGGCTTCGTCCGGCGCGGGGAGCGCTGGCTGCGCGACGGCGACCCGCTGAGCGTGACACTCGGCGTGGTACGGAACGACGACGTGGCCCGCACCGCCGCGTACACCGTCGTCGACCAGCTCCGGACGGCGGGGATCGGGGCCCGCGTCTGGGAGCTGGACCCGGTGGCCCTCCACGCCGACGCCCTCCCGCACGGCCTCGTGGACGCCGTCGTGGGCTGGCAGCGCGTCGACGGCGACGCCGACACCGCCGCGCTCTCCCGCTTCGCGTGCGCCGCGCCCGCGCCCGTCGCCGGGCCGGAGGACGCGGGAGCGCCCGGGACG
>DUTZ01000573.1 GCA_012841845.1 Actinomycetales bacterium
ATCCGGCGGTGGCTGCGCCGTCGGGGGGACGAGCGGACGCGCCGCGTGCGGCTGGCCCGCCTGCTGGGGTCGGGCGACCTCGCCGTCATCCCCACCGGGGACGTCGACCTGCCGGAGGCCGCCGTGCGCGAGGTGGCCGCGGAGGCCGGGTTCCGGCTGCTCGGTTACGAGCGGGGGCGGGACCCGTTCCGCCGGCGGGTCGGGGTATTCGTGCGCTCCGGCGGAGGCGTCGACCGGGCGATCCGGGGCGCCACGGTCAGAGCGTCTTCCCCGTGGCCGGGCGCCTTTCCACGAACGCCCGGAACGCCTCCGCGATCTCCCCGCTGAAGCTGCTCACCGTCTCACCGATGGCGCTCGACACCGCCGGCCGGCGGTCGGGCGTCAGTCGGCCTCGACGGTGCGCTTGGCCCAGCGGTAGTCGGCCTTGCCGGAGGGCGAGCGGACCACCTCGGGGACCACGACGACACTGCGCGGCACCTTGTAGCCGGCGATCTTGGTGCGGCAGTGCGCGATGAGCTCGTCCAGGTCCGGCTCCTCGAAGCCCTCCCGCAGCGAGATGACGGCGGAGACTCGCTCGCCGTAGGTGGGATCCTTGGCGCCGGCCACCAGGGCGTCAAACACGGCCGGGTGCGACTTGAGTGCCTGTTCGACCTCCTCCGGGAAGACCTTCTCGCCTCCGGTGTTGATGCAACCGGAGCCACGGCCCAGCAGGACGATCGTGCCGTCCGATTCCACGCGGGCCATGTCGCCGAGCACCGACATGCGGGTGCCGTCGGCGCGGGTCGGGAAGGTCTTCGCCGTCTTCTCCGGATCCTTGTAGTACTCCAGCGGCACGTGACCGACGCGGGCCAGGTAGCCGATCGTGTCCGAGCCGGGCTCGACGGGATTGAGGTCCGCGTCCACCACCTGGGAACGCGGGCTCGGCGGCAACTTGAGCTCGCCGGCGTCGTTCATGTCCAGCTGACCGTCGGTACCGGACTCCGACGCCCCGAAGTTGTCGCGGATGAAGATGTCCGGCAGGACCGTCTTGAGCTTGTCGCGCGAGGCCTGCGACCAGATGGCGCCGCCGTTGTTGACGGCGAAGAGGGTCGACACGTCGTAGGAGTCGAAGTTCGCCACCAGTTCGTCCACGAACGGCACCGCCATGGCATCGCCCACCACCATGAGGATCTGCACCTGCTCGTCGGCGATGAGCTTGAGCGCCTCACGCTCGTCCCAGTTGCGCATGACGACCTGCTTGGCGCCCATGAAGAACATGGAGAAGACCGCGTACACGGCTGCACCGTGGATCAGCGGTGCCGTGATGAGCAGGACCATCGGCGGCATGTTCTCGGCCGCCGCCACGAGGTCGGCGATCGAGTGGTGCGGGTCGCCGTACTGGTTACCGCCGGCCAGAGCCGCGTAGTAGAAGTCCTCGTGGCGCCAGACGACGCCCTTCGGGTCGCCGGTCGTGCCGCCGGTGTAGACCATGAAGTGGTCGTCACCGCTGCGCTCGGGGAAGTCGCGGGCGTCCGACATGCCGTCGACGGCCGCGTGGTACTCGTGCACGGAGATCCCGGCGGCCTCGCAGGCGGCGGCGAAGTCGGCTGGCACCTCGCCGATCACCACGACGTGCTTCATCACCGACAGGGCGGGGAGGACCTCGGCCACCACCGGGCAGAACTCGGTGTCCACGAACAGTACCGTGGAGTCCGAGTTGGTGTAGAGGTACTCGAGCTCGGCCGCGGTGTAGCGGAAGTTGATGTTGACCGGCACCGCGCGGACCTTGAGCGTGCCCAGCAGCGTGATGATGAACTCGGCGCTGTTGCGCATGTGCATCGCCAGGTGGTCCTGCGGCTGCACACCGATCGACTGGAGGAAGTGGCCCAGCTTATTGGCCTCGGCGTCCAGGTCGGCATAGGTCAGG
>DUTZ01000046.1 GCA_012841845.1 Actinomycetales bacterium
GGCCGCGTCCCCGGGGGACGCGGCCCGTTCGGCCAGGTGGCGGGGTGGACCGTCGGTCAGCCCAGGCGCTCCTTGAGGGCCGCGAACTGCTCGTGCACCTCGGCGGGCACCTTGGGGCCGCAGAACTCGAGCCACTCGGTGATGAGCGGAAGCTCGCGCCGCCACTCCTCCGGATCGATGTGCAGGGCCTCCTCGACGTCCTCGATCGGGGTGTCGAGGCCGGTGAGGTCGATGTCGGCCGCGCGGGCGGTGATGCCGGCGACGGTCTCGTCGCCCTCGACGCGACCCTCGATGCGGTCCACGATCCACTTGAGGACGCGGCTGTTCTCGCCGAAGCCCGGCCACAGGAACCGGCCGTCGGCGCCCTTGCGGAACCAGTTGACGAGGAAGATCTTGGGCATCTTGTCGCCGCCCTTGACGCCCATGTTGACCCAGTGCTGGAAGTAGTCGCCCACGTTGTAGCCCATGAACGGCAGCATGGCCATGGGGTCGCGGCGGACGGCGCCGACCTTGCCCTCGGCGGCGGCGGTCTGCCCGGAGGACAGGGTGGCGCCGATGTACACGCCGTGGTTCCAGGAGTGGGCCTCGCTCACCAGCGGGACGGTGTCCGCGCGGCGGCCGCCGAACAGGATCGCCGAGATCGGCACGCCCTCGGGGGAGTTGAACTCCGGCGCGGTGACGGGGCACTGGTCGATCTGCACGCAGTAGCGCGAGTTGGGGTGCGCGGCGTTGCCGGCACCGCCGTCGCCCTCGGGCGTCCAGTCGTTGCCCAGCCAGTCGATGAGGTGATCCGGGGTGCCCTCGAGGCCCTCCCACCACACGTCCTTGTCGTCCGTGAGGGCGACGTTGGTGTAGATGGTGTTGCCCGCCTCCAGGGTCTTCATGGCGTTGGGGTTGGAGGCGTAGTTGGTGCCGGGGGCCACGCCGAAGAAGCCGAACTCCGGGTTGACGGCGTAGAGGCGGCCGTCCTTGCCGAAGCGCATCCACGCGATGTCGTCGCCCACGACCTCGGCGCGCCAGCCCTCGATGGTGGGCTGGATCATGGCGAGGTTGGTCTTACCGCACGCCGAGGGGAACGCCGCGGCGACGTAGTAGACCTTGTCCTCCGGCGAGATGAGCTTGAGGATGAGCATGTGCTCGGCGAGCCAGCCCTCGTCGTGGGCCATCGCCGAGGCGATCCGCAGCGCGTAGCACTTCTTGCCCAGCAGGGCGTTGCCGCCGTAGCCGGAGCCGTACGACCAGATCTCGCGGGTCTCGGGGAAGTGGGTGATGTACTTCTCCTCGTTGCACGGCCACGCGACGTCGGGCTCGCCGGGCTCGAGGGGGGCGCCCACCGAGTGCAGGCCCTTGACGTACGGGCCGTCCGAGCCGATCTTCTCGAGGGCGGCGGTGCCCATGCGCGTCATGATCTTCATGGAGACCACCACGTACGCCGAGTCGGTGAGCTCGATGCCGAGCTTGGGGTCCTCCGCGTCGAGCGGGCCCATGCAGAACGGCACGACGTACATCGTGCGGCCGCGCATGCAGCCGCGGTAGAGGTCGGTCATCATCGACCGCATCTCGGCGGGGTCGCGCCAGTTGTTGGTGGGGCCGGCGCCCTCCTCGGTCTCCGTGCAGATGAAGGTGCGCGACTCGACGCGCGCGACGTCCTTCGGGTCCGACTGGGCGAGGAACGAGTTGGGCTTCTTGGCGTCGTCGAGCCGGACGAAGGTGCCCTGCTCCACCATCTCCGCGGAGAGTCGGTCCCACTCCGCGTCGGAGCCGTCGGCGAAGACGACCCGGTCCGGCTGGGTGAGTTCGGCGACCTCGGCGATCCAGGAGAGCATCTCCGCGTGATCGGTGGGCGCCTCACCCTCGAGGCCGGGAATGGTGGTGGTTGTCATCACAGCTCCTCGCGCGTGGGGCAGGGGTACGGGGTCAAGCCTATCGTCATCCGGCGGGGCCTGTCGGCGTCCCGCCCCCGATCGACCGACCGGTGTGAGGAATGCCTCAGGTTCTAGATGTGGCCGTGGTCGGTCCGCTCCCACCGGGCGGGGGTGGGGGTCGAGGTGGAGGGCTCGTTGGTGAACCCTCCGAAGGGCACCCCGGCGGTGGGGTTGGCGAGGCGCCACGAGTCGTAGCTGCCGTCGAAGCGGACGGTGGAGACGTGGTCGACGGTGCCGTCGCCGTCGACGTCGGTGAAGACGGTGAGGCCGCGGACGTCCTGGAGGGTCACGGCCTCCATGAAGCCGTCGCCGTCGAGGTCGGCCTCGGGCGAGCCGAGGTCGAACACGCCGCCGGCGACGGGCACGTGCAGCCCGAGGGAGTCGGGGGCGGCGAGGGGGGCGCCCTCGAGGCCGCACACGTCGGGGCTGCCCGCGTGGTGGGGGGAGTCGGGGCCGAAGAGGGGATCGGTCATGGTTCGTGGCTCCCTGGTGACGTGGTGGCGCCGAGGCGGTGGCGACGGATGCGGCGTTCGAGGTCGGCGACCCTGGGCCCGGGATCGTGGACGAAGCCGTCCGTGATGGTCGACTCCGCCGCCAGGACGCGGGCACCCAGGGAGTGCTCGGCCTCGGCGCGGATCCCGGCGAGCCGGTCCGTCACCACCGCGATCATATGGCCCCGGAGCGTCTGTGTGCGGCGCACCTCGACCGTGGTCCAGCCGAGGGCGATCCCGGCGAGCAGCGCGAGCGGAACGAGGAGCGCGCCCAGGACGGGGAGGTCGGCGAGCGGCGCGAGGATCATCCGGCCCACGCCGGTGCCGCCGGCCGCGCCCATCACCAGCACGAGCGCCTCCTCGGCGCGGTGGCGGGGCGCCGGGCCGGGCCGGATCGCGCCCGACGGCGCGGGGACC
>DUTZ01000574.1 GCA_012841845.1 Actinomycetales bacterium
GACGGTCGCGGGCGGCGGTTCCGGCACCACCGGGTCGTCGCTGAGCGGGCCGGTCAACGCCGAGCAGCCCGAGGGCACGGCGCCGGACGGCACGCTGGAGGCCGTCGCGGACAAGGTCCTGCCGAGCGTGGTCTCGCTGGACGTGGTCGGTCCCAACACCCGGGGCGAGGGCTCGGGGGTCATCCTCTCGGCCGACGGGCTCATCATCACCAACAACCACGTGGTGGGCATGGCGGAGCCGGCGGGCGGCATCACGGTGCGGCTCCACGACGGCACGCGGGCCCCGGCGCGGATGGTGGGCGGCGACCCCACCACGGACATCGCCGTGATCCAGGTCGAGACCGACCAGCCGCTCACCCCCATCACGCTGGGCACGTCGGCCACGCTCAACGAGGGCCAGGCGGTCGCCGCGGTGGGCTCGCCGCTCGGGCTGTCGGGCACCGTCACCACCGGCATCGTGTCGGCGCTCGACCGGCCGGTCCGGGCGGGTGGCGCGCAGTCGGACCAGAGCACCGTGATCGACGCGGTCCAGACCGATGCCGCGGTCAACCCCGGCAACTCGGGTGGCGCGCTGGTCAACATGAACGGCGAGCTGGTGGGCATCAACTCCGCCATCGCGTCGACCGGCGGCTCCGGCTCGATCGGCCTGGGCTTCGCGATCCCGGTCGACCAGGCCCGCCGGATCGCCGACCAGCTCATCAAGCAGGGCTACGCCACGCGGGCGGTGCTCGGGGTCTCCGTCTCGGACACCCCGCAGGGCTACGGCGCGCTGGTCCGCTCGGTGGAGCCCGGCGGCCCCGCCGAGCAGGCCGGGATCGAGGAGGGCGCGGTGATCACCAAGGTGGGGGACCGGGTGATCGACGACGGCGACGCGCTCGTCGCGGCGATCCGGTCCCGGGCGCCGGGGGACATCGTCTCCGTCACCTATGCTGCACGTGAAGGCGCGGAGACCACATCCACCGACGTCGCACTGGGAGAGGCGAGATGAGCACCAGATTCGACCCGAGGTCACTTCCCGGCGGCCGCCGCCTGCCCGCGACGGACTCCGGGTTCGACCCGGACGCGCAGGAGACCCCGGACACCCCGCACGCCGGCCGGGCCATGGTCGTGGTGGTGGACGACCGCGTGGGCGGGCGCCCGGACACGATCGGGCCGCTCGTCACCGAGCTGCTCGAGGAGGAGGGCTTCCTCGTGGGCGGCGTCGTGGGCGTGGCCGCCGAGGAGGCGGAGGTCCGCAAGGCCCTCGAGACGGCCGTCGTGGGCGGCTTCGACCTCGTCGTCACCGTCGGCGGGACCGGCGTGGGCCCGCGCGACGTGACCCCCGAGGTCACCGAGGAGATCCTCGACCAGCGGCTGCCCGGCATCGCCGAGGCGCTGCGCTCGTCCGGCCTCACCGCCGGCGCGGTGGACTCGATCGTCTCCCGCGGCCACGTGGGGGTCTCGGGCAGCACCGTGGTGGCCAACCTGGCGCCGAGCCGCGCCGCGATCCGCGACGGCATGGCCACGCTGTGCCCGCTCGTGTCCTACGTGGTGGCGCAGCTCTCGGCCCTCGACGAGCTGTGACCGAGCCCGCCGCGCCGGAGCCGGACGCGCGCCGCCGCGCGGCCGACCGGGCGCGC
>DUTZ01000575.1 GCA_012841845.1 Actinomycetales bacterium
CCCGCCCGGCCGAGCGCGAGGCCGAGCGTGCGGCGGAGCCGGAGGCGGAGCCCGCGGCGGAGGCCGCGGACGCCTCCTCCGACGCCCCGCCGCTCCCGGTCCGCTTCGCCGACATCAAGCCCGTCGCCGACACCACCGAGCTCGACGCCGACACCGTCCGCGCCGTCCTGCTCTCCCCCGACGCCACCCCGACCCCCGCGCCCGACTCCTACGGGGACATCGCGGCCGAGGGCGGCACCGGGGAGTTCGGCGACATCGCCGTCAAGCAGCCCCCGATCATCTCGCGCTCCGGGTGGGGCGCCGACGAGTCGATCCGCTGCCGCAACGCGACCTACGACAACTCGCTCGCCGCCGCCACGGTCCACCACACGGCCGGCAGCAACAACTACAGCCGCGAGGCCTCCGCGGGGGTCGTGCGGGGCATCTACACCTATCACGCCCGCACCCTGGGCTGGTGCGACGTGGGCTACAACGTCATGGTCGACAAGTACGGCCAGGCCTTCGAGGGCCGCCACGGCGGCCTGAACAGGAATGTCCAGGGTGCCCACGCCGGCGGCTTCAACGGCAACACCTTCGGCATCTCGATGATGGGCGACTACTCGAACGTCACCCCGCCGGCCGTCACCGTCCGCAAGATGGGCGAGATCATCGGCTGGCGCCTGGCGATCGCCGGCGTGGACCCCAAGGGCCGCGACACCCACTACTCCGAGGGCACCTCGTTCACCAAGTACCCGCGCGGAACCGCCGTGCGCCTGCCGAACATCTTCGCCCACCGCGACGTCGGGAACACCTCGTGCCCGGGCAACGCCGGCTACGCCAAGATGGGCGAGATCCGCGACATCGCGGCCGCCTACGCCAAGGGCGGCGGGGGTGGCGGCGGCACGCCGTCGCAGCCCTCCGACCCCACTCCCCCGGCGACCAACCCGGGCGGCGGCACCACGCCTCGCCCCGGCACCGGCGGCGGCACCGGCGGCGGCTCCCCGTCGATTCCCGTGCCGGACCGGGGCAGCGCTCAGCAGGCGGCGACCGAGGCGCTCCGGACCGTCCTCGCGGGCGGCACGCTCGACGCCCCCACGCTCACCCGGATCCTCACCGGCGGCAAGACGCTCTCCGACATCCCGGTGAGCGCCGGCTCGGTGGCGGACGCGCTCGGCGGCGACTTCGCGACGCTCGCCAAGCAGCTGGCCGGGCCGCTCGGCAAGGCACTCTCCGGCGTCCAGCGCTTCGGCAACGTCTCGCTGGTCAAGACCGAGAACGGCGCCCTCTACTCCTCGCCCGAGACCGGCACCCATCCGGTGTGGGGGAAGATCGGCGACGCCTGGGCCGCCCAGGGCTTCGAGCACGGCCCGCTCGGCCTGCCGGTGGCCACGGAGGCGAAGCGCGACGACGGCACCGTCGCCCAGCGGTTCGAGCACGGCACGATCGTCTACGACCTCGCCACCGGCGAGATCACGGTCGAGCCGAACGGCTGACGCCCCCGGCCGGCGGGGCTCGCCGGCACCCAGACCCGCGGACCGGGTCCCACCAGGTGTGCCGCGCGCCCCCTCTCCGGGCGCCGCACGCCGGGGAAGTGGTGGGGACCGGTCCGCGCCCGGCGCTCCGGGCTCAGTTCCACCAGCGGCGCAGGACGTGCGCGAACCCGGCCTGCTCGTTGGTGAGCGTCACCTCGTCGGCGACCGCCTTCACCTCGGGGATGGCGTTGTCCATGGCCACGCCGTGGCGGGCCCAGCGCAGCATCTCCACGTCGTTGGGCATGTCGCCGAAGGCGATGGTGGTGGGCACGGCGCCGAAGGCGACCGTGTCGGGCACGTGCCCGGGCGCCCGCCCCGGGATCGGGCCCGGGGCCCCGACCTCGTGCGGGATGCCCAGGCCGGCGGCGACCTCGGCCAGCCCGCTCGCCTTGGTGGCGCCGTGGACGGCGAACTCGATGAGCCCGTCGGTGGTGGAGAAGGTGACGTCGGCGTACTGGTCGGCCTCCCCGCCCAGCGCGGCGACCATGTCGGCGCTCCGCATGCCCGGCACGCGGGCGAGCAGCTTGAGCACAGGGCGGTCCAGGACCTCGGCGTGCCCCACCTCGAGGTGCTCGGGGTGGATCCACGCGTGCTCGTAGTCCGGGCTCGCCACGAACTGCGCGTCCGCGGCGTCCTCCCCCATCCGCTCGGCCGCGATCCCGCAGCCCGGCAGGCGGCGCTGGAGGATCTCGTCGAGCGCGGCCAGCACGTCGGGCCCGAGCATGCTCACCCGCAGCAGCGCTCCGGAGTCGGTGTCCATGATGACGGCACCGTTGGCGCACACGGCGAGCGGCGCGACGGGCAGCTGGTCCACCACCTGGTCGAGCCAGCGGGGTGGCCGGCCGGTGGCCAGGACGAAGGTGGACCCGTCGGCCACGAGGTCGGAGATGACGGCACTGTTGGCCGCCGGTACGCGGTCGTCCCAGTCGAGGAGCGTGCCGTCGACGTCGGTCGCGACCAGGCGCGGGCGGTCGGCGCTCACGGCGCGACCCCCGTCACGGCGCGTCCGGACCCGCCGG
>DUTZ01000576.1 GCA_012841845.1 Actinomycetales bacterium
ATGGACCTCTACAAGAGGGCGGTGGAGGACGGCTACCTGCCGATGCCCGAGGCCGGGCGGTGACGACGGGGCCGCGCTCCGCGACCTCACGGATGGCCGCGCTCTTCGGCGTGTTCACCGGGACCGCCGTCCTCCTGTTCATCGGAACGTTTCCCCCGCGGATCGTCGACGCGTTCCACGACTTCCCGTGGTGGACGGCCTGGGTGGTGGCCACCGAGACGCTTTGCGCGCTCGCCCTCCTGACCGCTGGGCTCACGGGCCGGCCGCGCCTCCAGCGCGGCGCCGCCAGGGCGCTCGCCGGGTCCTACTGCTTCTCGTCCGCCTGGATGCTCGCGATCCGGGGCCTCGGCCACGGGACGGAGGCGGACGTGGTCTGGCACGAGGCCTACCCCTCGATCATCGTCATCGGCCTCGTGCCCTTTCTGCGGACCCGTATGGTCCTGCTGCTCGCCGGCGCGCTGTTCACGGTCGTCGGCCTCCTCGCCGTCGACGATCCCGGACGGGGGGTCGTCGTCAACATCCTGCACATGTACGGTCTCGGCGGCTTCAGCGTCGCCGTCGCCTACGCGATCCTCGGCATCGCGACGTTGAGCGACGAGGAGTCCGAACGGACGAGGGAGCGCATCTCGATTGCCTCCGTCGCGGAGGCCGAACAGATGGAACGCGAGCGGGTCGACGGACTCATCCACGACGCGGTGATGTCCACGCTCCTCGCCGCCGCCGGCGTCGGATCCGAGCCCCGGGTCGTGGCCTCGGCGGAGAACGCGCTCGCCGAACTCGACGCACTGCGGTTCCCCCGCGGCGACGACCAGCTCGTCCCCGTCGAGGACTTCGTCCATTCCCTCCGCTCCGGCCTGCACTTCATCGACCCCGGCCTGGCGGTCACGACGTCGATCACCGAGGCCCCCGTCGAGCCGATCCTCCCCGTGTCGGTGGTCCGCGACCTCACGGCGGCCGCGGCCGAGGCCCTGCGGAACAGCGTCATCCACGCCCGGGGGCACCGCAGGTCCGCCACGGTGTCCTACCGGGACGACGCCGGAGGTCCCCTCACACCCGGTGTCGTGGTCGTCGTGGAGGACGACGGCCCGGGATACGATTCCCGGACCGTCCCTCCCCACCGGATGGGCACGCGGGCCTCCATCGTGGGGCGGATGGACGCCATCCCCGGGGCCGGCGCCACCATCGAGACCGCGCCGGGTGCCGGCGTCCGGGTCTCACTCACCTGGACCACCCCGTGACCGCGGACCTCCGGAACCCCTACGCCCCGATCGGGCTCACGCCGAGAACCGTCACGTTCATCCTCACACTGGTCGCCACGTTCCTCGTCGCCAGCATCGTCTCCGACCCAACGGCCACGCCCCACCGCCCTGTCCACCTCGCGGCCGCCGCCGCCATGGTGGTGGCACTGGGGTCGGTGTCCGGCCGGTCCTCCCGCGGTGCGACGCCCCTCTCCTCGACGCTGCTCGTTCCCGCCGTGGTCGGCGCGGCAGCCGTGGTGTTCGCGACGTGGACGACGATCCCCGAGGTCAGCGACTACCTCTGGTCCTGGCCGCTGTACATGGCGGGGATCATCGAGGTCGTCCTCTGCCTCAAGGGCAGGCCCGTCCCCGCGATCGTCATCCACGCCGGGGTCGCCGCGACCCTCGCCCTCCGGGCGTGGCGGATCGACGGCACGCCGGCCACGGCAGCGCAGTCCCTGGGGTCGTACCTCCCGATGTTCTTCGTCGCCCTGCTGATCGCGATCTACGCCCGCCCGGTGATCGGGGAAATCGTGGCCCTCCGGGGCGCCGGCGAGTCCGCGTCCCGGGCCGAAACCGCCGCCGTGGCCGCGGTCGCGGCGCGCAACGACCGCCTCGACTGGATCGACCGCACCGCCGGCCCGTGGCTACGCCGAATCGCCTCGGGGGACCCGCTCGACGACGGCGACAGGCGGGCCTGCCGCCTCCTCGAGGCCGGTATCCGCGACGCGCTACGCGCACCCGGGCTCACCGGCCCCGGACTCGACGAGACCGTGGGGCGGGCCCGGGAACGCGGCGTGGAGGTGGTACTCCTGGACGACGGTGCACTCGACGGTGCACCCCCACGCCTGAGGGCGGCGCTGCTCGGACTGGTGGCCGGTCGCGTCGCCGCGGTCGATGCCGGGCGCGTGACGATCCGGATCTGCCCACCCGGTCGCGAGGAGATCGCGACGGTCCTGCTTAGTTCCTCCGGCAGGGCCGAGAGGACGGTGCTCCGTCCGGCCGACCTCGAGGACGCCGCACGCCGGGACGCCCCCTGACCCGGTGCCCCTGCCGCGGGGGGCACCAGCCGCTGGGCACCGTCCGCGGGCTACGCGGTGTCGTACCCCCCGAATAATGTTCTCCTCATCAACGTACGAGGACCAGGAGGACCCGAGATG
>DUTZ01000577.1 GCA_012841845.1 Actinomycetales bacterium
GGCGAGGAGGCCACCGACGAGGCCTCGGAGCTCGCCGCGCAGATCTGCGGCGCCGTGGCCACGATCGACGTCCTCGGCTCCGTGGGCTCGATCGCCCCGGGCCTCGAGGGCGACGACTGCGCCGTCACCGCCGACCAGGCGCTCGCGCTCGTCCAGGAGGGCGACATCCAGGGCGCGGTGGACCTCCTGACCGGCGTCGAGGTCGAGGAGCCGGTTGACGGCGACGAGGACGCCGACAGCGAGGAGGGCGACGTCGCCTGATCCCTCAGCCTCTCCCGACGGCCCCGGTTCCGCCCCGAGCGGGCCCGGGGCCGTCGGCATGTCGGGACGCGGCCACCACCAGCGACACCGGCCGCCGCGGCGCAGAGCAGCACTATTACGTCCGCCGCCCACATCGGGGCGATCACCCGGTTCGACCCGGGTTCCGCCACTCAGGGCCGGGGGCTGCCCTCGCCGTCGTCCCCACCGTCTGCCTCGTCCCCACCGTCTGCCTCGTCCCCGCTGCGCGCCGTCCTGGCCCGCGCCGCGGCCCTGGCCTGCGCCTTCTCCTCCTTGGCGGCCGCCTTCGCCTCGGCACGCGCGGCCTTGGCCTCCGCCTTGGCGCGGGCCTTCTCGGCGGCGATCCGCTCGGCCTCCGCCTTCTCGGCCGCGGCCTTCTCGGCGGCCGCCTTCTCCGCGGCGAGCAGCTCGGCCTCGGCCTGGCCCTTCTTGGCCGGGTCCTCGACGGCCGGCTGGATCCGGCCGGGCTCGGTGGTCTCCATGAACTCCACGAGGATCCGCTCGACGGCCTCCGGGTTCTCGACGTGCGGGTAGTGGCCGGTGCCCTCGACGATCTCGAGGCGGCTGGTCGGCAGCGCCTCGTGCGTCTCGTAGGCGTGGGCCACGGGGATGATCGGGTCCTTGTCGCCCCAGATCATCTGGAACGGCAGCTGCCCGGCCAGGTGCAGCCGGTTGTGCGCGGAGACCGCCTGCCCGCGCCCGTCGACCACGGCGCGGAGGGTCTTGAAGAAGGTCTTGCGGTGCCCGGGCTTGCCGAGCGACTCGTACGCGGCCCACGACTCGGCCATCGCCTCGGCGCGCACGCCCTTGCCGGCGAGGAAGCGGCGCATCGCGTCGCCGGCGTTGACGAACACCGGCGCGGCGGCGCCCGCCAGCATGAGCTCGGCCCCCGGCACCGCGAGCATCCGCAGGACCAGGTTGACCTCCTTGCCAAGGCCGCCGCTGCCGATGAGCGCGATCCGCTCGCAGTACTCCGGGTACTGGTAGACGAACTGCATGGCCACGCCGCCGCCGAGCGACTGGCCGATCACCGTGCAGCGCGAGACGTCCTTGGCCACGAGCAGGTCGCGCAGGGCCGAGGCCATGGCGCCGAGCGAGTAGTCGTCGAAGTTCAGCGAGCTCTCGCCGTGGCCGGGCAGGTCGGGCGCGATCACGTGATACCGCTTCTCCAGCCGCGGGATCATCGCGCGCCACGTCCGCGAGCTGCCGGCCATGCCGTGGATGAGCAGGATCGTCTGCCGACCCTCCCCGGCCCCGGACTCCCGGTAGGACAGGTGGTGTCCGTGGGTGAAGACGCGTTCCATGGTCTGTTCCATAGGAGGTTCCCCCTCGTCGGGTCGTTCGTCCGCGCCGTCCTTCGTCGCAGGATACGGACCCTGCTCCATTGTGCGGCATCGGGCGCCGGATGCCGACGGGCCGGTGGCCCGGATCACGGGCCCGGCCGGCCCCCGAAGTGGCGGGCCAGGCGCCGGTGGCGGTGGGTGAACAGCGCGCCCACGACCCGCCGGGCCA
>DUTZ01000578.1 GCA_012841845.1 Actinomycetales bacterium
CGCCACCGCCGACGCCGCCGCGCGGCTGGGCTGGGCCGTCACCAAGTTCAACCGCAAGCTGGACAACGTGTGCGAGAAGTTCTCGCGGGTCGGGGTCCGTGGCCTGCGCGGCAGCGAGGGGAACATGGCCTCCAACCGCCGGGCCAGGCTCGTGGAGTACGCCGTGGCAGCCGGCGTCGTCACCGCCGACGACCTGCCGCTACTCGACGACGAGAGGGCCCGCTCGGACGGGCGGAAGGGCTGACCCGTGCATCTCCGACTCAGCTACGTCAGGCCCGAGGGCCGCACCACCAACCTCGGGATCACCGTCGACGCCACCGCG
This sequence comes from Actinomycetales bacterium, assembly GCA_012841845.1. Lineage (GTDB taxonomy): Bacteria > Actinomycetota > Actinomycetes > Mycobacteriales > Mycobacteriaceae > Dietzia. Next base: position 323 of record DUTZ01000578.1, read on the forward strand.
CTCGTCGGCGACCTCGCCCGCGCGCTGTACCGGCAGGACCCGGCGCACGACGGCGCGGAGGCGCCCGGGGGGCTCACCCTCAGCGTGGAGCGCCGCACCGCGCAGGGCACGACGGCGGTGTTGGACCCGGACCGCAACCTCATCGAGGCGGGCCTGCGATCGGGTTCGCTCGTCCGGCTCTCCCGGGAGCGGCCCGCCGACTCCGTGGGGAAGGACCGCGGGCCGGCGGTCGCGCAGCTGCGTGTGTTGAGCGGGCCGGACAAGGGACGCGAGTTCGCCCTGCCCGCGGGGGTGAGCCACATCGGCCGCCTGCCGAGCTGCGACGTGCACCTCACCGACCCGCTGGTCTCCAAGAGGCACGCCCGCGTGGTGGTGGGGGAGTCCATCGGGATCGTCGACCAGGGCTCCGCCAACGGGATCATCTGCGGCGGCGTGCGCGTCGACAAGACCATCGTCGGCCCGTCCGACGTCCTGCGCCTCGGCGACACCCTCGTGAGCATCGCGGCGACCCGCCAGGCCGGGACGGTCGAACCCACGAGCCCGAACATCGAGTTCAACCGCTCGCCGCGGGTCGAACCGCGGTTCGAGCCCGAGACCTTCCGCACCCCCACCGCCCCCTCCCGGCCCAACCCGATGCGGTTCCCGGTGGTGGCGATGATCGCGCCGCTCGTCATGGGGATCGTGCTGTTCGCGGTGACCCGCAGCGCCATGTCGATCGTGTTCGTCGTCCTCAGCCCGCTGCTCATGATGGGCATGTACCTCGACCAGCGCCGCAGCACGGCGCTGCAGCTCAAGCAGCAGAAGACGGACTTCGACACGACGTTGCGCGTGGTGGCCGATGAGCTGACCGAGGCCCGGGAACGCGAACGCGGTGTCCGGCTGGCCAGGCACCCCTCCCTCGTCGACATGCGTAGGGCCGTGCACCTGCTCGGCCCCCTGCTGTGGTGCCGCCGCCCGGAGGCCCCGGGCTTTCTCACCGTGCGCCTCGGGGTGGGGGCGGCGCGGTCCCTGTGCGGCGTCGACCATCCCGACTTCGACGCCACCGCGCTGCCCGCCTACCTCGCCCGGGCACGGGAGTTCGCGCGTACCTTCGAGTACATCGACGGCGTCCCGATCGTCGGCGACCTCCGTTCCGCCGGGGCGCTCGGCGCCGCCGGCCCCCGCGGGGTGGTCGACGGGGTCGCCCGGGGACTGCTGTTCCAACTCGTCACGCAGCACTCGCCCGCGGAACTGGTCGTGGCGGTGTTCGCCTCCCCGGCCTCACGGAGCACCTGGGAGTGGGTCGAGTGGCTGCCCCACGCGGGCTCCCCGCACAGCCCGCTGCCCGGAGAGCACCTCGCCGACAACCCGGGCAGCGGTGGGCTGCTCCTCGGCGCGATCGAGGACCTCATCTCGGCCCGGCTCGGCGGCGGACTCGGGCTGCGCGGGAGTGCCCGCGGGGACGTCGACGTGGAGAAGGGGATCCCCGCCCCGGAGGACCACCCGGTCCCGCCGCTCCCCGCCCTGGTGGTGATGGTCGACGACGACGCCCCGGTGGACAGGGCCCGCCTCATCAGGCTCGCCGAGACCGGCCCGGACGTCGGCGTCCACGTGGTGTGGTCCGCCACCCAGGTCGAGAGCCTGCCGTCGGTGTGCCGCACCTACGTCGAACTCCACGCGGACGTGGACAGCGCGATCACCGGCGTCGTCCGGCACGGCCTGGTGTCGAGCCCCGTCTCGTGCGAGACGCTCGACGCGGCGGAGGCCGCCGACGCCGCGTTGCTGCTCGCGCCCGTCGTCGACTCGGGCGTCTCCGCGGAGGACGACACGGACGTCCCGCCGTCCGTGTCCACGCTCGATCTCGTCGGCCACCGGTTCGGCCGGGACCCCGACGCGGTCGTCGAGCGGTGGCGGGAGGACGGGTCGCTCGGCTCCGCGTCCGGCGGCGGGGACGACGAGGGGAACGCGCGGCGGCGGCGTCGCCGGGCCGGCGACCTCCGTGCGATCGTGGGCTCGACAGGTGTCGCCCCGATGTCGCTCGACCTGCGGTCGGACGGCCCGCACGCGCTCGTCGGCGGCACCACGGGTTCCGGCAAGTCCGAGTTCCTCCAGTCGTGGGTGCTCGGCATGGCCACCGCCCACAGCCCGTCGCGCGTCACCTTCCTCTTCGTGGACTACAAGGGTGGTGCCGCCTTCGCGGACTGCGTCGACCTGCCCCACTGCGTGGGGCAGGTGACCGACCTCAGCCAGCATCTGGTCCGGCGGGCACTGACCTCGCTCCGCGCCGAGATCCGCCACCGCGAACACCTGCTCAACGCCAAGAAGGCCAAGGATCTGGTCACCCTGGAGAAGACGGGCGACCCGGACTGCCCGCCCAGCCTCGTGATCATCGTCGACGAGTTCGCCGCACTCGTGCAGGAGATCCCGGAGTTCGTCGACGGCGTGGTGGACGTGGCGCAGCGCGGGCGATCGCTCGGCATCCACCTCGTGCTCGCCACCCAGCGACCGGCCGGGGTGATTAAGGACAACCTGCGGGCCAACACCAATCTGCGCATCGCCCTGCGCATGGCGGACGCGGACGACTCCACCGACGTCCTGGGCGTCCCCGACGCCGCCGACTTCCCGCCCAACATCCCGGGCCGTGCCGCGGCCAAGACCGGCCCGGGCCGCCTCACCACGTTCCAGGCCGCCTACTCGGGCGGGCGGACCTCCGAGACGCCGACCGCGCCCCCCATCGAGGTCTCCGAACTACGCTTCGGCTCGCCGGTGGCGTGGGAGCCGCCGGTGGACGACGGAGGCGCGGCGGGGGACGAGGGGCCCCTCGACATCAGTCGCATCGTGGAGACGGTCGGCCGGGCCGCCCGCGTCGCGGGACTGCCGACC
>DUTZ01000579.1 GCA_012841845.1 Actinomycetales bacterium
ACGCCGCGCGCCGGGGCGACCTGCGGGGCCAGACGGCCGCGCTCGTGGACGGCGTCCTGCTCATCGACTGCGGCCCCGAGGCGCCCGGGGCGGCCGTCCGCCACGGCCGCACGCTGGCCGCGGTGGATCACCTCGTCGTCACCCATTCCCACGCCGACCACCTCGGCCCGCAGGCCCTGCTCAGCCGCTCCTGGGCCGAGGGCCCCGGCCCGCTCGAGGTGGTGGGACCCGACGCCGCGCTCGAGGTGTGCCGGCCGTGGGTGGGGCCCGGGGAGCCGGTGCGGTTCACGCCCGTCGCCGCCGGGGACCGGGTGGGCGTCGGCGCCCACGACGTGCGGGTGCTGCCGGCGCGGCACCGCGTGTTCGACGACGGCGACGCGGTCCTCTACGACGTGACCGGTCCCGACGGGGCCCGGATCCTCTGGGCGACCGACACCGGGCCGTGGCCGGACGCGTGGTTCGCCGCGGTGGCCGGTGCCCGCTACGGCGCGGTGTTCCTGGAGGAGACGCTCGGCGACCGCGAGGAGATCTCCGAGGTGCACCTCGGCCTGGACCGCTTCGGCCGCATGGTGGAGCGGTTGCGCGGGGTGGGCGCGGTGACGGCACGCACCGACGTCGTGGCCGTCCACCTGGGCCACCACAACCCGCCCGGGCCCGAGCTGGCGGCACGGCTCGCCGCGTACGGGGCGCGGCCGGGGCGCGACGGCGAGGTGGTCGTGGTGGGGCCGGTCAGCTGACGAGTCCCGCCCGGAACGCCACGAGGGCGGCGCCCACGCGGTTGGGGACGCCGAGCTTGGTCATCACCGCCGACAGGTGGGTCTTGACCGTGGTCTCCCCGAGGTGCAGCGCCCGCGCGATCTCCGCGTTGGACGCGCCCGTGGCCGCGGCGGCCAGAACCTCGCGCTCGCGGTCCGTGAGCACGGCCAGGTCGTTCCCGTGCCCGGCGGTGCGGGCGGCCCCGGATCGGACGAGTTCGCGGATCGACTCCACGCCGAACAGCGCGTTCCCGGTGGCGACCGCACGGATCGACTGGTGGAACGTGTGCGGCGGTTCGTCCTTGGACAGAAAGCTGTGGGCGCCGGCCTCGATCGCGCGGGCCACCTGGTCGTCGACGTCGAGCGCGGTCATGATCACGACTCCGGGAGGGTCGTCCGACGCGCGCAGGCGCCGCGTGGCCTCCAGCCCGTCCACCCGGCGCATGTGGATGTCGATGAGCACCACGTCCGGGCGCAACGCGCGCGCGACCTCGACGGCCTCGTCGCCGTCCTCGGCATCACCGACCACCTCGATGTCCCCGGCGCCGCGCAGGATCTCGCCGATGCCCAGCCGGACGAACCTGTCGTCGTCGACCACCACCACCCGGATGCGGCCGGGCGTCGCGGCGGGGTCGGTGGAGGGCATGGGGGCAGGATATCGCTCCGGTCGGACGCCTCAACCGTGCCACGGCAGCCAGCAGTCCACCACCCACCGCCCTCCGGTCGGACCGGCCTCCACGTGCCCGCCGATCTGGGCGGCGAGCTCGGAGAGCCCCGTGAGCCCCGCCCGTGAGCCGATGGCCGTCCCCGGGGCCGGCGGCAGGTCGTTGGCCACGCGGATCCGCAGCCCCGCCGCCTCGTCCCCGGACACGGTCACCTCCGCGGCCTGGCGGGGGGCGTGTTTCTGTACGTTGGTCATGGCCTCCTGCACCACTCGGTACGCGGTCTGTCCGGCCACCACGCCCACCGTCCCCGGCGCCTGCTCCTCGACCAGGCGCACCCGGATGCCCGCCGCCCTGGCCCCGGCGACGATGCCGGCGATCCCCTCGACGCCCTGGTGCCTCGGACCGTATCCACCGTCGCCGCCGCCGCGGAGCACCCCGACGATGTCGCGCAGATCCGCCATCGCCCCGTGCGCCGTCTCCCGGATCAGTGCGGCGGTCCCGGCCACCTTCTCCGGGTCGTCGTTCCCACTCACCTGCAGGCCCCCGGCGAAGAGCGAGATGCGGGACAGCGCGGCGGCCAACGTGTCGTGCATGTCGCGCGCGATCCGCGTGCGCTCCTCGGTCCGCACCACCTCGTCCCGCAGGCGGTGCTCCTGCTCGGCGGCGCGGTCCCGGACCTCCTCCGCCACCGAGACGCGGCGCCCGGCCCGCCTCAGCAGCGCGATCCCGGCGACCGCGCCGACGAGCGCCGTCGCGGCGAGGAACGGCGCCCAGTCCGGGGCCGCACCGTAGACCCACGGCTCACCCGGCTCCGGGGCGGGTGCCATCGACAGGACGGACAGGTGCGCCGGCCGGTGCGCGTCCCGGATCAACGCGACGACGCTGGCGGCGTACGCGGCCAGCACCGCACCGACGTCCCCGAGCACCGGACGCGGGGACCCGGCGAGCAGCACCGCCGTGAGCGCCACCAGCGACGCGGTCGCGTCCGTGTCGACCACGAGCGGCACGGCGACCGCCGCCACGAACAGCGGCCAGGGGTACCGGTGACGCCAGACGACGCCGACGGCGAGGAACACCGAGAGCACCGCGCCGGTCCAGTACGACCATTCCGGGCTCACCGCCGCGTCGGCGGCCAGGACGAGGGCGAGCAGCGTCGTCAGGACGCACAGCGTCACCAGGACGACGGTGCTCGCCGCGCGCAGGCGGGGACGATCGGTGCTCACAGGTCAGACGGTAGCCGCGGGGTCGGACATTCTCGCCCGCCGATCGGCCGCGATGTCCGACCGGAAGGAGGAGGGACGGCGACTTCTCGGCCGATGTGGCGGGGCCGACAGAGGCCTAGCGTCGTCCTCGGATCGGCGGCGGCCCGCGCCCCGACAGCGAGAGGACGACCCATGACCACCACCCTGCCCCACACCCGTCGAGGACTGCGCCGGACCCTGACCGTCGGCGTGGTCGGCCTCGCCCTCGTGGCCACCACCGCCTCCGGTTCCGACGAGCCGGCCCAGAAGGTGGATGCGCCGACCGGCGGCGGCGACCAGAGCGAGACCTTCGCCGTGGGCGACCACGTGGCGCTGGGAGGCTGGACGATCATCGCCCACGGCGTGACCGACCCGCTCACCCCGGGCAACGAGTTCCTCGCGCCGGAGCCCGGCAACCGGTGGGTCGCGGTGGACGTCGAGGCCACCAACACCGGCGACTCCCCCGAGACCATGTCGTCGGTCATGTGCTTCGACCTGCTCGACTCCACCAACCGCAGCCACACCGTCACGATCACCGGCAGCGGCGCGTCGACCCTCGACGGCGGCGTCGGGCCCGGCGCCTCCCTGCGCGGCGACCTCGAGTTCGAGATCCCCGAGGACGCGACCGGCTTGAAGCTGGTGTTCTCGTGCGACCTCACCTCGAGCTCGTCGGCGACCATCGCGCTCGACTGATGAGCGCGGTGGCGCGCACCCCCGTGCTGCACCCGACGTTCGTCGCCGCGGCGGGGGTCCTCGCACTCAACGACCACGTCCTCAAGTGGGCCTACGGGACGTGGTGGACCGGCAAGCTCTCCGACGTGGCAGGCGTGTTCCTGTTGCCGCTGCTGCTCGTGGGCCTGGCCCGGGCCGTCCCCGCCGCCCGCCGCCCGGCGGGGCGGCCCCCCCACGCGGTGGACGTCGCGGCGATCGCCGTCACTGCGGTGGGGTTCACCCTGGTCAAGACGGTGCCGGTGGTCGATCGCGCGTACGAGGTGGCCGTCGGGTCCATCCGCTGGGTCGCGCGCTCGGCGCTCGCGCCGTGGATCGGCGAGCCGGCGGTGTGGCGGCCGATCATCGTGACCCCCGATCCCACGGACCTGCTCGTCCTGCCCGTCCTGGCCGGATCGTGGTGGGTCCTGCGCCGCTGTCGGCGGGTCGTGTCGGACCCCGCTCCTATCCTTGGAACCGAAGACCGGGCGGGGGCCGTCCCCGCCTATGAGAGGACATCATGACCACTCCGCGTACGCCGTCGCCGGCAGACGAGGCGCGCGAGCGGGCCGCGCGCGCCGAGGCCGAGGCCGGGCTCGCCCTCGCCCGGTTCGAGGCGATGAGCCGCGGCCGCGACCTCCACCGTCGCGGCACGACCCTCGTGCCGCTCGGCGAGGACCCGGCCGCGGCAGCGCCCACCGGCTGGGCCGAGCACCACGTGGCGGAA
>DUTZ01000580.1 GCA_012841845.1 Actinomycetales bacterium
GCGTGGGTCACGGCGGGCACGCGGTCATCGTCACCCGCCCCGGCCCCGGCGGCAAGGCCTTCCCCCGGGCGGTGCGACGACCGCCACGCCGCCTGGATTCGGAGCCCGGCGGTGACCTGCGGGATGATGTCCGGGTGAATCAGAGCGAGCAGAGCGCCGAGAACGCCGACGAGACCGCCGCCGGGCAGGTGTCCGCGGCGACCGCCGACGACGACGCCCGCCTGTTCCCGCGCGTCACCGCCTACCGGTTCCGCCGCGGGACCCTGCGGCCGGGCCAGCAGCGCAACTGGGAGGAGCACTGGGAGACCTACGGCCGCAACGTGGCCGACGAGGTCGTGGACCAGCAGGCCTGGTTCGGGCGGACGGCCCCGCTCATCGTGGAGATCGGCTCCGGCACCGGGACCTCGACGGCGGCGATGGCGGCGGCCGAGCCCCACGTCGACGTGATCGCCGTGGAGGTCTACCAGCCGGGGCTCGCCCAGCTGCTCGGGATGATCCTGCGCGAGGAACTGCCCAACATCCGGATGATCCGCGGCGACGGGGTGGACGTGCTCACCAACATGATCGCGCCGGAGAGCCTGACCGGCGTCCGCGTGTTCTTCCCGGACCCCTGGCCCAAGGCCCGCCACCACAAGCGGCGGCTCCTGCAGTCCGGGACCTTCGCGCTCATCGCCTCGCGCCTGGCGCCCGGCGGTGTGCTGCACGTGGCCACCGACCACGCCGACTACGCCGAGTGGATCGCCGAGACGGGCGACGCCGAGCCCGCGCTCGAGCGGCTCGATGCCGCGGCGGCGCCCGGCACAGTACCGTTCAGTCTGGAACGACCCGTGACGAAGTTCGAGGGCAAGGGCCTGCGGGAGGAACGCGCCATCACCGAGTTCCTCTGGCGCCGCCGCGCCTGACCTGCACGAGAACTCCCACCGACGAGGACCGAGGCACCGATGACCCCACGCGACGGACACCACCCGGACCCCACGGGTGACGAGGCGGCCGAGCCCGGCCTCGTCCTGCTGGTCTGGGACGCGCCCAACCTCGACATGGGCCTGGGGTCGATCCTCGGGGGCCGCCCCACCGCGGCCTACCGCCCGCGCTTCGACGCCCTCGGCCGCTGGCTGCTCGGCTACACCGCCGACCTGTCGCGGCGGACGGACGACACCCTCGAGGCCGAGGCCTCCGTCTTCACCAACATCGTCCCCGGCACCTCCGAGAACGTCCGACCGTGGGTCGAGGCGCTGCGCAACGTCGGCTTCGCCGTCTTTGCCAAGCCCAAGACCAGCGACGACTCCGACGTCGACGACGACATGCTCGAGCACATCGACCGTCGCGCCGAATCGGGCCGCCTCGCCGGCGTCGTGGTGGCCTCCGCCGACGGGCAGGCGTTCCGGGAGCCACTCGAGGAGTTGGCCGAGGACGTGCCCGTCACCGTCCTGGGCTTCCGCGAGCACGCCACCTGGGCCGTGCAGCACGAGACGATCGCGTTCCTCGACCTCGAGGAGATCCCCGGCGTCTTCCGGGAGCCCCTGCCCCGCATCAGCCTCGACAACCTGCCCGACGAGGGCGCCTGGCTGCAGCCGCTCCGGCCGCTGTCCGCGCTGCTCACCTCGCGCTAGGAGACCCCACCCTCGTGTTCAACTCACTCGGGCGGTTCGTCGCCCACCGCCGCGTCCTGGTCCTGGTGGCCTCGGTGCTCGTCATGGCGTTCCTCGCCCTCGCGGGCAACATGCTCGGCAAGCCCTTCGGGCAGGGCGGCTTCGAGGATCCCAAGAGCGGCTGGGCCACCGCCGAGCGGCTCGAGCAGGAGGCGTACGGGCGGGACGCGCTCGGCGACGTCGTGGTCAGCTACCACGCCCCGCCCGGCGTCACCGTCGACGACCCGGCCTTCCTCGACCTCCTCCGGATCTCCCTCGACACCATCCGGGAGGACCACCCGGACGAGGTCACCGGCGTCACCAGCTACGCGCACAACCGGGCCCCGGCGCTGGTCAACCACGACGAGGGGATCGCCGTGGCGTCGATCCAGATCGCCGGCGAGGAGGAGGAGATCCTCGAGAACTTCCGGGTGATCGAGGACAAGATCCCGCCGCCCGGCATCGAGACCGACATCGCCGGCCTCCAGCCCGTCGCCGGGGCGCTGCAGGACGGCATGGACGCCGACCTCGTGCGCGCCGAGCTCATCGCCCTGCCGCTCGTGTTCATCCTGCTCATCGTGGTGTTCGGCGGCGTCGTGGCCGCGTTCCTGCCGGTCGCGATCGGCGTGCTCACGATCCTCGGCTCCCTCGGCGCGCTGCACCTGCTCTCGCTCGTCACGCCGGTCAACTCGTTCGCCCAGAACGTCGTGACCCTCATCGGCCTCGGCCTGGCGATCGACTACGGCCTGTTCGTGGTGAGCCGCTTCCGGGAGGAGTTGGCGGAGGGCTATCCGCCGGACGCCGCGGTCCGCCGCGCCGTCGCCACCGCCGGGCGGACGGTCGTGTTCTCCGCCGTCATGGTGGGCGTCACGCTCTCCGGCCTGCTCATCTTCCCGCAGGACTTCCTCAAGTCCGTGGCCTACGGCGCGATCGCCGCCGTGATCCTCGCGGCCGTGCTGTCGGTGACCCTGCTGCCGGCCGTGCTCGTCCTGCTCGGGCCGCGCGTCGACATGCTCGGCATCAAGCGCCTCCAGCGGCACCGCACCCGCGAGGAGGTGGAGAACGGGATGTTCGGCCGGATCGCCGACTTCTCCATGCGCCACCCCGTCGCCGTCGCCGTCCCCGTCGTCGTGGTGCTCGTGGCGCTCATCATCCCGTTCTCCGGCGTCAAGTTCGGCGGCATCAACGAGACCTACCTGCCGCCCGACAACACCACCCGCGTCGCGCAGGAGGAGTACGACCAGAACTTCCCCGGCACCCGCACCGACCCGGTCAAGCTCGTGGTGATCGGCTCCGACCCGCAGTCGCTCTCCCAGATCCGCAACGCCGCCAACGAGGCCCCGGGCCTGACGGGTCCCTTCCAGTTCGCCCGGTCCGGCAACCAGGACGCGCAGGGCCGCGACGTCGTCGTCCTCCAATCCGGCCTCGTGGACCGCAACTCGCCGACACCGACCGTCGAGTACCTGCAGAAGTTCCCCATCCCCGCCGGCACCGATGTGTACGTGGGCGGCAACCCCGCCATGGAGACCGACTCGGTGGACGCGCTCATCGACGGCCTGCCGTGGTTCGTCCTCTACGTCCTCGTGGCCACCACGCTGCTCATGTTCCTGGCCTTCGGCTCGCTCGTGTTGCCGGTCAAGGCCGCGCTCATGAACCTGCTCGGCCTGGGCACCACGCTGGGCATCCTCACGTGGATCTTCGTCGACGGCCACGGCGCCGGCTTCCTGGGCTTCACGCCCGGACCGCTGACCTCGCCGGTCGTGGTGCTGCTCATGGCGATCATCTACGGCCTGTCCACCGACTACGAGGTGTTCCTCGTCTCCCGCATGGTCGAGGCGCGCTCGCGGGGGGCGAAGACCGCCCAGTCCATCCGCAGCGGCGTGGCCAACACCGGCCGGATCATCACCTCGGCCGCGCTCATCCTCATCGTGGTGACCGGCGCGTTCGCGTTCTCCGACATCGTGATGATGAAGTACATCGCGTTCGGCATGATCGCCGCGCTCATCATCGACGCCACCGTCATCCGCATGCTGCTCGTGCCCGCCGTGATGCAGATGCTCGGCCGCGACTGCTGGTGGGCGCCGAAGTGGATGAAGCGCATCCAGGAGCGCATCGGCCTGGGCGAGGCGGAGATCGACGACGAGCCCGAACTCCTGACCCGCGTGGGCGACCCGCACGTGGCGCCCCGGGGCGAGGCCGACCGGGCCGTCGCCGCGGAGGAGCCGACCTCGCCGGTCCCGGCTCCCGCCGCCGAGCCCGCGGCCGAAACGGCCGCC
>DUTZ01000581.1 GCA_012841845.1 Actinomycetales bacterium
GATCAGGGCCTGCGCGACACCACGGCCGAGGCGCTCGCCGGCCTCAAGCCCGTCATCGAGGGCGGGCTGCACACCGCCGGCACCTCCAGCCAGATGTCCGACGGCTCGGCCGCCGTGCTGCTCATGGACGAGGACGTGGCCAGGGCCCACGGCCTGACGCCCCGCGCGCGGATCGTCCACCAGGCCCTGGTCGGCGGCGAGCCCGAGTACCACCTCGACGGCCCGGTCCAGGCCACGCAGCGCGTCCTCGACCGCTCGGGCATGTCCATCGCCGACTTCGACCTCTTCGAGTGCAACGAGGCCTTCGCCTCCGTCCTGCTGAGCTGGGCGCAGGTCCACGGCCCGGACATGGACAAGGTCAACGTCAACGGCGGCGCCATCGCGATCGGGCACCCCGTGGGCAGCACCGGGTCTAGGCTCATCACCACGGCCCTGCACGAGCTCGAGCGCACGGACGGCGAGCGCGCCCTCATCACGATGTGCGCGGGCGGCGCCCAGGCGTCGGCGAGCATCATCGAGAGGATCTGACATGAGCACCGTCATCGAGACCGCGGCGGCCCGCCGTCGCGAGGTCTTCGCCGCCATCTCCTCCGCCACCGGGACCGAGGACGCCGCCGACGCCGTCGCGCGCCTGCTCTCGGTCTCCGCGGACGAGGCCCGCGAGGTCCTGGCCGCGCCGCTCGAGTCGTTCGTCGGCCCGGCCGCCGACCAGCCGGCCGAGTCCGGCGCGGGCGGCGAGGCCGGCGCGGGCGGCTTCAGCCTCCACCCCTTCAAGGACTCCGACGAGCACCGCGACCTCTACCGCAAGCGCTCGGAGGACGAGACCTCCGCGACCGGCGGCGAGTGGGACGAGGCCAAGACCGAGGAGGAGCGCAGGGCGGGCCTGAAGCGGATGGACGCGGAGTCGGCGATGTGGTTCGTCGCCGTGGACACCTCCCGCGACACCCTGGTCGGCCTGGTGTTCGGCGAGCAGCTGGATGACGGCGACGTGGACGTGGCCATCTGGGTGCGTCCCGAGGAGCGCAAGAAGGGCTTCGGCCTGCACTCGCTCAAGGAGAGCCGCCGCGAGCTGGCCGCGTTCTTCCCCGGTAAGCACGTCATCGTCCGGGCGCCCATGCCCGGCCGGAAGTGACCGGCGGCGACCCGCGTCCCGAGACGGGAACCGACGACCCACGGTTGGCCAAGCCGTGGGTCGTCGGCGTCATCCGGGTGATGTCGCGGGTCAACACCTGGCTGTACCGGCGCACCGGCGGGCGCGTCGGCGGCACCTGGCGGGTGGGCTCCGCGCTGCGGGCCCCGGTGCCGGTGTGCCTGCTCACCACCACCGGGCGCACGTCCGGCGAGCCGCGGACCGTACCGCTGCTGCACCTACCCGACGGCGACCGCGTGCTGCTCGTCGCCTCCCAGGGCGGACTGCCGAAGCACCCCCAGTGGTACCGGAACGTGCTGGCCGACCCGGCGGTCACGGTGCAGGTGGGTCGGCGGGTCAGGGCGATGACGGCGAGGGAGGCCACTCCCGCCGAGCGGGCCGAGCTCTGGCCGCGACTCGTCGAGCGGTACAACGACTTCGCCACGTACCAGGCCAACACCAGCCGCGTGATCCCGGTGGTGATCTGCGAGCCGGCGTGAGCGGCCGGGAAGCGCGCGAGCCCGGGAGCCGCACGTTTCCTTTTTCATATGTCCCACCTCGCCGTCATCCCGTGGCCAACTATGCAGTTCGGCGGATCGACGGCGATTTTTATGAGATTTCGTCAATCCGTTGACAGGCGGGGTCGCTCAGGGGACTCTTATGTGAGCCGCCGCACGGGGCACAGGCTGCGTCCATGCGCAGCAGACCACCTGTGCCCAGGGGGACCAGCTCACGTCGAAAGGACATCTCTCCCATGAAGAAGACCACCAGGACCGCGGCCGTCGCCGCGGTCGCCGCGCTCGCGATCTCGGGCGCGACGGGTACGGCGA
>DUTZ01000582.1 GCA_012841845.1 Actinomycetales bacterium
CGCCGGTGCGGCGGACTTCGGCCTCGCCTGCGGCTTGGATGCGAGCGCCCCGTCGTCGTCGGCGTCCGTGACGATGCCGGTGAGGCAGCCGAGGAGGTATCGCCGCATGTAGGTCAGCGACGAGCCCCACTCCTGCGGGGTGGACCCGCGTAGCGGCAGTGCGCCCTCGACGGTCTCCCCGCCCGTGTGAATGAGTCGCGCGGCGAGCTCGTAGTCGTGCGTTCCCTCGACGCGGCGGGGGAGGCAGGTGAACGCGAGCCCGTGCGCCGCGAGGAGCGGCATCGCGGCGGCGCTCACGTCGGCCAGGTCGGCGTAGTCGTAGGAGTAGGAGCCGCCGGCCTTCGTCGGCACCTTCGCCGTCTTGCCCTTGTGGACGGTCGGCATCTCGGCCTGGAACGCGGCCAGCGCGGCGGCTAGGGTCTTGTGGTCGCTCATGACGCGACCGCCCGGCGCAGGTCGTCGGCCTTCCATGAGCGCACGTCACGCACCTGCGCCGCGAGCTGCACCGCGTGCCAGCCGCGGGTCAGGTCGAGCAGGTACGGGAAGCAGCCGCCGGACGGTGGCATGTGGATGAGGACGCCGCGGGTCGGGTCCAGGTCTGGGTGCAGGTCGGAACGTGCCCCGGTGTCCGGGTCGTAACGGTGCCCGTTCGCGTAGGTGGCGATCTGCATCGCGGTCGCCAACGGATAATCCGGCTCGGACTTGCCGGACTTGATGTCGGCGACGACGACCGCACCGTCCGCGAGGCGCACGAGCCGGTCGAAGGTGCCGGCGGCGCGGACCTCGTCGTTGACGACGAACATCTCCACCTCCAGGACCTCCAGGTCGGCGGTCGCGGCCCGGTAGGCGTCGAGGCGGGCCAGGTCGTCCGGGGATGCGAACTTGACCGGTTTGCCGGTGTCGAGGGCTTCGGTGAGGGCGTGGATGCCGGTCCCGGCGGATGCGCCGGTGGACACCCCTGCCGCCTCGCACGCCTCGCCCACGACGGCGTTGAACTCACGCTTGGTGGGCCAGTCGGCCTCGGAGTCGCCGGCGTTGGCGAGCGCACCGGACAGGCGGGTCATCAGGTCGGGGCGCATGAGTAGCCCCTGGGCGGTTTTGCGGGCCTTCCACGCCATCAGCGGGTTGAGGTCGTCGAGGGCTTTGGCGAGGGTGGAGACGCGGGTGTAGGCGATGGGGTCGCCGCCGTCCTGGGGGATGATGAGCGGGCGTTGCCAGCGGTCGCGGGGGATCTCGGTGTCAGGCATTCTCGGTGTCCTCTTCTTGTGTGTGGTCTTGGTCGTGGGTGGTGCAGACGAGCTGGTAGCCGGGGCCGAAGCACGGCCCGAGGCCGGACGCGCACCCGTTGCAGCACGGCTCCTCGGACGGGTCACAGTCGGGTCCGTGGGGGCACTCGGGCGGTCTCATGCGCTGGCCTTCCTGGCTCGTTGTGCGGCGGCGATGGCGGTCTTGCACGGTCCGCACGCGGGCTCGCCGAGCCTGTAGTGCTGCCGGTAACCCTTGGTGGTGCCGTGCTCGCGGCGCTGGCGGGCCTTTTCGGCGGCTATCGCGTCGCGGCAGTCCTGGCAGTAGGGGATGCCGCGGCGGGCGTGCTGGCGGTAGCCCCTGACGGTGCCGTGCTCGATGCCTCCGGCGCGTGAGGCG
>DUTZ01000583.1 GCA_012841845.1 Actinomycetales bacterium
CCCGACCGCCGCGCCGAGCGCGGCCTCCCAGTCGGTGACCGGCGGCTCCGGATCGCCGGCCAGCGCCCGCCACACCGGGGCCAGCAGGAGCGCCCCGACCATGCCGAGGACCGGCGCGCCCACCGCCAGCAGGATCCGCCGCAGAAATCGGTCCACCCGGGCGAACGCCGCGAGCATCGTCATCGGCAGGACCGTGACCAGGACGATGGCCGCCGGCAACCCGATCGCCTCTCCTCGGGGCGCCCACGCGTCGGCCTCACCGGACGGACCCCAGTGCGAGGGGAACGGGTCGGGGAGCTCACCCCACCGCGTGGCGAGCCACGCGGTGACCGCGGCCACGGCCACCAGCGGCAGGACGACGCCGACGAGCGCGCCCGCAGGATCGAGACGGCGGCCGGCGCCCGAGAGGAATGGCTCCGGTGACGTCATGGCCCCGACCCTATCCGGGTCCCCACGCGAGGCCAACGACGAGGCCGAGGAGAGGCCGAATGCGCGGCGGTGACACCGGCGTGGAGCGGCGTGGGATCGACGCCCTGGCCTACGACACCCGTCGCCCGGCTCACCGACCTCAGACAGTGGACCTCAGCGGACCCCGAGCATCTTCTTCCTGATCCACGGCGTGAGCGCGGCCATCGCCACCGCCACGGCGATCGCGGCGATGCCCAGCGCGAGGAAGTAGGTGCGCTCGGCGCCCGCGTCGTCCGGGTTGTAGTAGCCGGCGAGCACGCCGGACAGGGCGCTGCCGATGGAGACGGTGAGGAAGAACAGCGCGACCATCTGGGTCTTGAACGCCCGCGGGCCGAGCTTGGTGGACACCGACTGTCCCACCGGCGAGAGCAGCAGCTCCGCCATGGTGAACAGGAACAGGATGCCCACGATCGCGAGCAGCGGGGTGGCCGCGTGGCCCACGAACGGCAGGAAGGCCAGGGCGGCCAGACCCATGATGAGGTTCGCCAGGGCGAACTTCATGGGAGTCGAGGGCTGCCGGTCGCCGAGCTTGACCCACATCGCGGCGAACACGGCGGCAAAGAGGATGATGAACAGCGGGTTGATGGACTGCACCCAGCTCGCCGGCATCTCCCAGCCGCCCAGGTTCCGGTCGAGTCGCTGGTCCGAGTAGATGGCGATCACCGTGAACTGCTGCTGGAAGATCGCCCAGAACGCCACCGAGGCGAAGAACAGCGGGATGAACGCCACCACGCGGCTGCGCTCCTCGGTCGTGGTCTCGGGGCTGCCGATGAGGATCGCGAACAGGGCGATCGCCCCCACCACGGCGATGCCGGTGACGACCGTCGCCAGCCGCTCCAGCGGGAGCAGCCCGGTGGCGATCGCCGTGACCACCAGCGCCACCACGACGAGCCCGCCGAGCAGGTACCAGAGGCGTTGCGGCCGGGGCAGCGGGTTGGGGACCACCACGCCGACGCCCTTGAGGGTGGAGCGGCGCATGGCGACGTACTGGATCAGGCCCAGCGCCATGCCGACGGCGGCGGCGCCGAAGCCCCAGTGGAAGCCCTGCCACTGCCACATCCAGCCGGTGACGAACGGCCCGAGCAGGCCGCCGATGTTCACGCCCATGTAGTAGATCGAGAAGGCGGCGTCGCGGCGGTCGTCGGTGAGCCGGTACATGCCGCCGACGACGGTCGAGGTGGTGGCCTTGAGGGTGCCGGCGCCCACGGCCACGCACACCAGGCCGATGCCGAGGCCGACCGCGCCGGGGACCACCGCGAGCGAGACGTGGCCCACCATGATGAGCACGGCCGCGCCGAAGAGCGTCCGCTCGGCGCCGAGGAGCCGGTCCGCGACCCAGCCGCCGAGGATCGCGGAGGCGTAGACGAGCCCGCCGTACGCGCCGACGATCGAGGTGGCGATCTGCTGCGAGTAACCGAGGCCGCCCTCCCCGACCGCGTAGTAGATGTAGTAGGCCAGGATCGCCTGCATACCGTAGAAGCTGAAGCGCTCCCACAGCTCGATGCCCGACAGGTTGGCCAGCCCGAGGGGGTGCCCGAAGAACCGGCGGTCGGAGTCGGCGAGGGCGGGGTCTTCGTCGACGCCGGCGGGATAGTCGGCGGAAGGGTCGGTGCGAGGGGTGAGATCGGCGGGGGTGCTGCCCGTCTCGTCGGTTGCCATGTCAGACAGTGATACTCCTGCGACGCCTCCCGGACAACTTCCGTTAACCCTCCTTCACTCTCCGATCATCCGCGGAATCGACTTTCCGGCCACGGGACGGGACAATCGACACGGTCCCGGGATCACCCCGGGACACATCCTCGAACCAGGGACGTCTCCGCGTCCCCGACCTGCGCAGGAGCACCACCAGTGAGCCGAGCCGACACCCCGGCCCGATCTAGCAGCCCCCTTCACGGAAGGGGGCACACCGGATGAGCATCGCGCTCTCACTACTGGCCGGCGTTCTCGTCGTCCTCGCGATCACCGCGCTCACGGGCTACTTCGTGGCGCAGGAGTTCGCCTTCATGGCGGTCGACCGCTCCCGCATGGGGGCCGCCGCCGAGAAGGGCGACGCCGCCGCCGAGCGGGTCCTCGGCGTCACCCGCCGCACGTCGTTCATGCTGTCGGGTGCCCAGCTCGGCATCACCGTCACCGCCCTGCTCGTCGGGTACGTGGCCGAGCCGCTCATCGGCCGGTCCCTCGGCGAGCTCCTCGGCATGGCCAACGTGCCTCAGGCCGCCGGGGTGGCGATCGGCACGATTCTCGCCCTCCTGTTCTCGACGGTCGTGCAGATGCTCTTCGGCGAGCTCGTGCCCAAGAACCTGGCGATCGCCAAGCCGGAGCCCGTCGCCCGTTGGCTCGCCCGCTCCACCACCCTCTACCTGGCCCTGTTCGGCTGGCTCATCGGGCTGTTCGACAAGGCCTCCGAGGCGCTGCTCAAGGTGGTCGGCATCGAGCCGGTCCACGACAAGGAGCACTCGGCCACCGCGCGCGACCTCGAGCACATCGTGGCCGAGTCCGGCGAGACCGGTGAGCTGTCCCCCGAGCTCAGCCGCCTGCTCGACCGCATGCTCGACTTCCCGGGCCAGCCGGCCGAACACGCCATGATCCCGCGCTCGCGCACCGACGTCGTGCGGGCCGAGGACACGGTCGCCGACGTCGTGGCCAAGATGGCCACCGGCCACACGCGCTACCCGGTGGTGGGCGAGGACGCCGACGACGTGCTCGGCGTCGTGGATCTCCACGACCTGCTCACCGTCGTCGACGACGAGGCGGCCACCACGCCCGTGTCCCGTCGCATGCGCGCCCCCATCGTCGTCCCCACCTCCCTGCCCCTGCCCGACGTGGCCATCCGCCTGGACACCGAACGCGCCGAGATGGCGGTGGTCGTGGACGAGTACGGCGGCTTCGCCGGCGTCGTGACCATGGAGGACATGGCCGAGGAGATCGTCGGGGAGATCGCCGACGAGCACGACCCCCACTCCGCCGCCGGCGTGCCGGTGAGCGAGGGCCTGGGCTGGCTCATGCCAGGCGAGACCCACCTCGACGAGGTCGAGCGGCTGCTCGAGATCACCCTGCCCGAGGTGGACGCCGAGACCCTCGGCGGGCTGGTGATCGCCACCTCCGGCGAGCTGCCCGCCGTGGGCGACCGCGTGGACGTCCCGCTGCCGGACACGGACGTCCTCGAGGAGCTGTCCGCCGACCGGATCCTGCGCGCCGAGGTCCGGCGCGTCGAGCGCCGCGTGCCCGCCCAGGTGCACATCGTCGTCGAGGAGGTGGCCCGATGACCGCCGGCTCCGCCGTGGTCCTCGCCGCCGAGGCACCGACCGGGTTCATGAGCAACCCGTTCGTCGTGCTCGGCGCGACCGTCCTGCTCATCGTGGCGTCCGCGTTCTTCGTGGCCGTGGAGTTCTCGCTCATCTCGGCCCGTCGTCACCGGCTCGAGGACGCCGCCGCCACGAGCGCCGCCGCCCGCGCCGCCCTGCGCAACGCCTCCGAGCTCACCCTGCTGCTGGCGGGGGCGCAGCTCGGCATCACGCTGTGCGCGCTGGCGCTGGGCTCCATCACCAAGCCCGCCGTGCACCACTGGCTCACGCCCGTGTTCGCCGGCTGGGGGTTGCCCTACTGGACCGCCGACGTCATCGCCTTCGTCCTGGCGCTCATCATCGTCACGTTCCTCCACCTCGTGGTGGGCGAGATGGCGCCCAAGTCGTGGTCCATCACGCACCCCGAGTACTCGGCCACGATCCTCGCGCTGCCGATGCGGGCGTTCCTGTGGGTCACGCGGCCGCTGCTCGTGCTG
The DNA here is from genome assembly GCA_012841845.1 of Actinomycetales bacterium. Taxonomy (GTDB): domain Bacteria; phylum Actinomycetota; class Actinomycetes; order Mycobacteriales; family Mycobacteriaceae; genus Dietzia. Next base: position 4,250 of record DUTZ01000583.1, read on the forward strand.
CTCAACACCACGGCCAACCGGATCCTGCACCGCCTCGGCGTGGAGACCGTCGACGAGGTGGGCGCTGGCCAGGACGCCGACTCGCTGCGCGAGCTGGTCCGGCACTCCGGCGAGGCCGGTACGCTCGACGACACGCACCACCGCCAGCTCCTCGGCGCCCTCGAACTGCAGGAGCTCACCGTGGGCGACCTCCTCGGCGAGCGCGGCGTGGACAAGCCCGCGACGCCCGAGGAGATGTCGTCGGTGCCCGTCGACGCCACCCCCGAGGAGATCCGGGAGGTCGCCCGCGGCACCGGGCACCTGCGGCTGCTCGTGCTCGACGGCACGACGGTCGTGGGCGTGATCCACGCCCGCGACTCGCTCGCCGCGGGACCCGACGCCACCGCCGGCGACCTCATGCGGCCCTGCCTGGCGCTCGAGCACGACCTGTCCGTGGCGGACGCGTTCCGGCGCATGCGGGAGGCGAGGGCCCACCTCGTCGTCGTCGAGAAGCCCGAGGGCATCCCCGGCACCGACGCCGCCGAGGTGCGCGGCGTCATCACCCTCGACGACGTGGTCCGCCGCCTGCTCCCCGTCACCCGCGCCTGACCCACCCCGGCCGCCCCGGCCCGCCTCGCCCCGCCCCCGGCAAATCGGCGACTCCGCTGCGGGGTCGGCGACCCTCACATGGGCTGCCGACCCACCAGCGGAGTCGCCGATTTCGGTAGGGCTGCCGGGGGCCGGCTGCGGGGGCGGCGGGGGGTGGCAGGGGCGGCGGAGGCGGCGGGGCTCAGACGACGCCGAAGACGTGGAGCACGCCCCACACGGCGAGGCCGGCCAGGCCCAGGATCACGAGCAGCACGAGGCCGACCGCGCCGAGGGCCCGGCCCACGTAGCCGCGAACGGTGGTGTCGACCTGCTTGCCGTCGGCGATCGTGCGGTCGAGCAGACGCAGGTTCTTGGAGGTGGCCTTGTGGGCGGCGTCGGCCACGTCGCCGACGAGCGGGACGAGTCCGATCACGGCGTCCACGACGTAGTTCCAACCCATGCGGAACAGCACGTGGATCGGCACGCGGTGACGCACGGCCTCGCCCAGAACGAGGACCGCGACGATCCCGCCGAGCGCGTCGCCCACCACCGGGACCAGGCCGATCACCGGGTCCAGGCCCACGCGGTAGCGGGTGCCGGGGATCGTCACGAGGTCGTCCATGAGCCGCGCGAGGACCGCCGTGACCGGGGTCTGGCCCTGCCGCGGCACGCCCGGCGACGTGGGGACGACCTCCGCCGACCGGGTGGGCGCGGGCTCGGGCACCGGATCAGGCCCGGGGTCGGGCGCCGGACGCCGCCCCGGCTCGTTGGTGCTCATGCGGACCGAGACTACGGGGCGGCCGCCGATCTGCCGACCGGTGCCGCGCGGCCCGGGCGCTCCCGGCCCGAGTCTGGTTTCGTGGAGGGATGCACCCCATGCATCGTCGTCACCGGACCCGTTCCGCCACCACAGGTCTCACCGCGGCCGCGCTCGCGGTTGCCCTGGTCGGCACCGGCTGCGCCGCGATCACCGGCGACACCGGGTCCGACGAGCTCCAGCAGTTCATCGACGAGCTCTCCCGCGGAAACCTGACCGCCGCGGCCGCGCTCACCACCGACCCCGAGACCGCGGAGGCCCGGCTCACCGAGACGATCCCGGCCTTCGGCACCATCGGCTCGGCGGCCACCACCGGCAGCGACCGGCGGCCGGACAAGGACCCGGTGCCGCTCGAGATCACGTGGGACCTGGCGTTCTCGACCGAGCCGCCGCAGGGGGAGGGGCCCGAGCGCAGCGTCACCACCGCCGGCGAGGCGCGCACCGTCAAGGAGGGCGACCAGTGGCGGGTCGAGTGGGCGCCGACGATCCTCGACACCCGCCTCGCGCCCGGTGGCACGCTGCGGTTCGCCGAGGACCTGGACTGGGACACGAGCATCGTCGACCGCACCGGGGCGCCGCTCATGCAGTGGACGCCGGTCACGGCGGTGACGCTCGCGCCGGACGCCACCGACGCCGCGGACCCGGTGGCCGGGCTCGTGAGCGGCGCCGCGCCGACGATCACGGGGCAGTCGATCCGCGACGGCATGGCCGAGAACCCCGGGCAGCCGTACACCGTGGTGGCGCTGCGGCCCGAGGACATCGACCCGATCCGTGACCAGCTCGCCGGGATCGACGGGGTCACGCTGCCCGAGTCCGGCCGGCTCATCCAGGTGGACCGCGAGCTGCGGTCGCCGGGCTTCCACGAGCTCGAGGGCGCGTGGCTCACCGCGCTGCGCGAGGCGGGCGGCTGGTCGGCGACCCTCGTCAACCCCGACGCCGAACCGGTGGAGCTGGGCGGCGCGCCCCGGGGCGAGGTCGACGACCTCGTCACCACCTACCAGCCGTCGATCCAGCGGGAGGCGCAGCGGGCCGTGGACGCCTCCGGGCGGGCCGCGTCGATCGTCGCGATCCAGCCCTCCACCGGCGGCGTCCTCGCCGTGGCCCAGAACTCCGCCGCCGACGCCCAGGGGCCGGTGTCGCTGCAGGGGCAGTTCCCGCCGGGGTCCACGTTCAAGACCGTCACCACCGCCGCCGCGCTCGACGCCGGCGTGGTGGGCCCCGACGAGGTCGTGCCGTGCCCGGCCCAGATCACCGTCTCGGGCCGCACGATCCCCAACGACGACGACTTCGCCCTGGGCGAGGTCCCGCTGCGGACCGCGTTCGCCCGCTCGTGCAACACGAGCCAGGCCGTGATCAGCGACCGGCTGGAGCCGTCGGCGATGAAGGACACCGCGGCCCGGCTCGGCCTCGGCGTGGACTTCACCACCCCCGGCCTCACCACGATCACCGGGAACGTGCCCGTCACCGAGCAGGGCCCGGCCCGGGTCGAGGCCGCGATCGGCCAGGGCGAGGTGCTGGCCAGCCCCTTCGGCATGGCGCTGCTCGAGGCCTCCCTCGCCAACGGCGGGCGGATGGTGCTGCCCATGGTGATCGACGGCATGCCGGCCGTGGCGGACCAGTCGCCGGAGCCGCTGCCCGAGGACGTGGTGAGCACCCTGCGCGGCTTCATGGAGGAGACCGTGCGCTCCGGGACGGCCACCGCCGCGTCGTCGATCCCCGGGCTCGGCGGCAAGACCGGCACCGCGGAGGTCGGCGACGGGCCGGCCCACGGCTGGTTCGTGGGCTCCACCGGCGACCTGGCGTTCGCTGTCCTCATCGAGGGCGCCGACTCCTCCGGGCCCGCCGTGACCATGGCCGCGGACTTCCTCGGGTCCGCGGGGCAACCGGCCCCCATGCCCGGCGGGTAACGTGCCGGTCATGCGCCTGCCCGGACCCGCCCGCTCCGCCCTCGACCGCCTGCCCTTCGGCTCGCCCGCCGTGACCTCCGCCTCGGACGCCGCCGCGGGCGCCAACCGCCGCGTGCTCATCACCGGCGGGGCCTCCGGCTTCGGCCTCGCCCTGGCGACGGCCTTCCTCGAGCGGGGCGACCGCGTCATCGTCACCGACCTCGCCCCCACCGACGAGCGCCCCGCGGCCGTCCCCGCGGACGCCAGCTACCTCCGGTTGGACGTCCGCTCCGAGGACGAGTGGCGGGCCGCCCGCGCGGAGGTCGAGCGGATCTGGGGCGGGGTCGACGTCGTCGTCAACAACGCCGGCATCGCCCAGGGCGGCCGCATCGACCTGCTCACCGAGGAGGACTGGCGGCTCATCACCGACATCAACCTGCTCGGCGTCGCCCGCGGCTGCCGCACCTTCGCGCCGATGCTCAAGGCGCAGGGCAGCGGCCGGATCGTCAACACCGCCTCGCTCGCCGGCCTCGTCCACCCGCCGTCGATGAGCTCCTACACCGCCGTCAAGGCGGCGGTCGTGGCGATCTCGGAGAGCCTGCGCTGGGAGCTCGAGCCGTACGGCGTGGACGTCTCGGTGATCTGCCCGTCGTTCTTCCGTACCAACCTCGCCGCCAGCCTCAACGCCTCCGACCCGGCCGCGGCCGAGTTCGCGGGCAAGCTCATCGACCGCTCCGGCCGCAGCGCCGACCAGGTCGCCGCCGAGGCGATGCGCGCGCTCGACGCCGGCACGTTCCTCGTCCTCCCCGACGGCGAGGCGCGCCGCTCCTACCGCGCCAAGCACTTCCTGCCGGTCGCGTACACGCGGATCATGCGCGCCATGGGCGCGAAGGCCGCCGAGACCGCGCGCGCCGGGGATGCCGGGCCCGGGGACGTCGGGGCCGGTACCACCGGGACGTCGCGATGACCCGCGACACGATCCTCAGCCGCGCCGACCTGGACTTCCTCCTCCACGACTGGCTGCGCGTGTCCGAGCTGTGCGAGCGCGAGCGGTTCGCCGACCACTCGCGGGAGACGATCGACGCCGTCGTCGACCTCTCCGCCGACCTCGCCGCGCGCTACTTCGCGCCCCACAACCGCGCCTCCGACCTCACCGAGCCGCGGCTCGTCGGCGAGGACGTGGAACTGATCCCCGAGATCGGCGAGGCGCTGCGAGCCTTTGCCGACGCCGACCTCGTGGGCGCCGCCATGGACGCGCGCGTCGGCGGCATGCAGTTGCCGCACACCGCCTACCTCGCGTGCATGGCGTGGTTCTACGCCGCCAACGTCGCCACCACCGGCTACCCGCTGCTCACCACCGGCAACGCCAACCTGCTGCTCGCGCACGGCACCGACGAGCAGATCGAGCGGTTCGTGCGGCCGATGCTCGAGGGCCGGTTCTCCGGCACCATGTGCCTGTCCGAGCCGCACGCCGGGTCGAACCTCGCAGACATCACCACGCGCGCCGAGCCGCAGGACGACGGCACGTACCGCCTGTTCGGGCAGAAGATGTGGATCTCCGGCGGCGAGCACTCCATGACCGAGAACATCGTGCACCTCGTGCTGGCCAAGGTCCCCGGCTCGCCCGCGGGCACGCGCGGCATCTCGCTGTTCGTGGTGCCCAAGTTCCTGGTGAACGACGACGGCTCGCTCGGCGAGCGCAACGACGTGGTGATCACGGGCCTCAACCACAAGATGGGCTTCCGCGGCACGGTCAACACCATGCCCACGCTCGGCGACGGACTGCACACCCCCGGCGGTCGGCCCGGCGCGGTCGGCTACCTCGTGGGCGCCGAGAACACCGGGCTCAAGCAGATGTTCACCATGATGAACGAGGCCCGCCTCGGCGTGGGGCTGTGCGCCACCGCGCTCGGCTACACCGGGTACCTCAAATCGCTGGCGTACGCGCGCGAGCGGCCGCAGGGCCGGCCGGTGGGCGTGGCGCCGGACTCGCCGCAGGTGCCGCTCACCGGGCACGCCGACGTGCGGCGCATGTTGCTCGCCCAGAAGTCCTACGTGGAGGGTGCGCTCGCCCTGGGTCTGTATTGCGCACGGCTTGTCGACGACGAGAAATCCGGGTCTCCGGAGGAGTCCGCTGCCGCCAAGACCCTCCTGGACGTCCTCACGCCGATCGCCAAGTCGTGGCCCTCGCAGTGGTGCCTGCGCGCCAACGACCTGGCGATCCAGGTCCTGGGCGGGGCCGGGTACACGGTCGACTACGACGTCGAGCAGCACTACCGCGACAACCGCCTCAATCCCATCCACGAGGGCACGCACGGCATCCAGGCGCAGGACCTGCTCGGGCGCAAGATGATCGCCGGCGGCGGCGCCGGGGCGGCCGCGCTCGTCGAGCAGATCCACGCCACGTGCGCGG
>DUTZ01000584.1 GCA_012841845.1 Actinomycetales bacterium
AGCACCGCCCGCGCCGCCACCACCACGACCGCGGCGCACGACGCGGTCACCACCAGCAGCGGCAGCGCCGAGTGCGGGCCGGAGACGCCGGTGAGCGGTGAGACCAGCGCCGCGAGCGCGAACTGCGCCGCCCCCAGCAGCGCCGAGCCGGATCCGGACCGCCCCCGGGTCTGCTGCATCGCCAGTGCCGCGGAGTTGGGCATGACCAGCCCGATGGACGAGGTGAGCAGGACGAAGACGACCGTGACCGGCGCCAGGTGCAGGGTGCCGGCGGGGGACAGTGCCACGACGACGGCGAGGGCCGCGATCGCCACCACCGTGCCGCCCACGCCGGCGGCCATGACCCGCTCCGGGCTGAACCGTCCCACCAGGCGGGCGCCCGCGAGGTTGGCCCCGAGGATGCCGAGGGCGTTGACCGTGAACGCCACGGCGTACGCGGACGGGGAGAGCCCCACCATGTCCTGGTAGACGAACGGGCTCGCCGAGATGTAGGCGAACAGGACGCCGAAGGTGAACACGAAGACGGCCAGCCGGGCCACGAACGGGGCGTACGTGCCCACGTGGCGCATGTCCGCGAGGGTCGAGCGCAGGCCGCCGACCCGGCGCGCGTCCACCGAGAGCGACTCCGGCACCGCCGCCCACACGGCCGCCGCCGTGACGGCCGAGAGGACCGCGAGCACCCAGAACACCGCCCGCCAGCCCCCGAAGGGCACCACCACGCCGCCCACGAGCGGGGCGACGACCGGCGCGATCGACTGGATGGCCATGAGCGTGGCGAACGCCTTGGCCACCCCGGCCCCGCGGCCCACGTCCACGACCACGGCCTTGGCCAACACCACCCCGGCGGCGCCGAAGAAGCCCTGGGCCACGCGGCCGGCGACCAGCACCCAGATGCTCGGCGCGAGCGCGCACACCACGGCCGCGACCGCCGTGCCCACCGACCCCAGGACGAGCAGCCCCCGACGCCCGAGCCGGTCGGAGAGCGGCCCGATGACGAGCTGCCCCACGGCCAGGGCCACCATGAACGCGGTGAGCGTGAGCTGGGCGGTCGAGGCGGAGACGCCGAACTCGCCCACGATGAGCGGCAGGCCCGGCAGGTAGGTGTCCGTGGCGAACGGACCGATCGCCCCGCAGAGCGCCAGCGCCACGAGCATCGTCGCCGGTGGCGCCCCGGTGGCGGGCCCGTTCGTCGCTCCGGCCGCGGCCCCCGCCCGGTGCTCCCGCCCGTCGCCGGACAAGGCGGCGGTCAGCGCGTCTCGACGACCGGGCGGCCGTCGACGTAGGCGATGGAGCCGTTCTCGAACGCGGAGACCCAGCCGCCGTCGGTGGTGGTCTCGTCCGAGGTCGGGAAGCCCAGCTCGCCCTCCGGCCCGCCGGCCTCGCGGTAGGCCTCGAGGATCGCGCCCTGGACGACGAACGCCCGGCCCGCCGGGGTGAGGACGATCGTTCCCCGCTCGAAGTCGGCCACCGATCCGCCGGCGACGTCGGTGGCGGGCCCGGAGGCGCGGCCGAGATCGCCCTCCTCGCCGCCGAGCTCCGCCCAGCGCTCCGCGACGGGCTCCGGGAGCTCGACCGTGCCGCCGTCGGGGCCCGGGACCGCCGACGAGCTGGTCACCGCGACCGTCGACGACGAGGGGGGCGTGGTCCCGCCCTGGTCGGCTTCCCCGTCGTCGGCCGCGCAGGCAGTGAGGGCCGCGGCCGTGATCACGGCGAGGGCGGCCGCGGCGACGGGTGCCGAGGCGAGGGGGCGTGGTGTCCGGCTTCTCCGGCGCATGAGCGGGGCTCCTTCCGGGAGGGGCGTATCCGGTGGTTCGACTCTAGCCCCGCCCTTCCGGTCCGCCCCGAGCTCGTGGCCGGAAATCGGCGACTCCACCGCCGGATCGGCAGCCCTCAGACGGGTCGCCGACCCTGCGACCGGGTCGCCGATTTCGGGGCGGGGGTGGGCTGGGCGGCTCAGAGGCCGGGGCGCTTGCCGATGGTCAGCGTGACCTCGCCGGTGTGGGCGAAGAAGTCCTCGCCCTTGTCGTCCACCACGATGAAGGCCGGGAAGTCCTCGACGTCGATCTTCCACACCGCCTCCATGCCGAGCTCCTCGTACTCGATCACCTCGACGTGCTTGATGCAGTCCTGGGCCAGGCGCGCGGCGGGGCCGCCGATCGAGCCGAGGTAGAAGCCGCCGTGGGAGGCGCACGCGTCGGTGACCTGCTTGGAGCGGTTGCCCTTGGCGAGCATGACCATGGAGCCGCCGGCGGCCTGGAACTGCTCGACGTAGGAGTCCATGCGGCCGGCGGTGGTGGGGCCGAACGAGCCGGACGGCATGCCCTCGGGGGTCTTGGCCGGACCGGCGTAGTACACGGGGTGGTCCTTCATGTACTGCGGCATCCCCTCGCCGGCGTCGAGGCGCTCCTTGATCTTGGCGTGCGCGATGTCGCGGGCCACGACCAGCGGGCCGGTGAGCGAGAGCCGCGTCTTGACGGGGTGCTTGCTCAGCTCGGCGAGGATCTCCGGCATCGGCCTGGTGAGGTCGATCTTCACGGCCGCGCCCTTGCCGGTGCCCGAGACGCCGTCGGTGGCGGCGTCGAGCTCGGCGTCGGTGGTGGCGGGCAGGTACTGGCCGGGGTTGAACTCGAGCTGCTCGAGGAATACGCCCTCCGGGGTGATCTTGGCCTTGGCCTGGCGGTCGGCCGAGCAGGAGACGGCCAGGGCGACCGGCAGCGAGGCGCCGTGGCGGGGCAGGCGGACCACGCGGACGTCGTGGCAGAAGTACTTGCCGCCGAACTGGGCGCCGATGCCGATCTTCTGGGTGAGCTCGAAGACCTTCTCCTCGAGCTCGACGTCGCGGAAGCCGCGGCCGGTGATCGCGCCCTCGCGGGGGAGCTCGTCGAGGTAGTGGGCGCTGGCGAGCTTGGCGGTCTTGAGGCAGTGCTCGGCCGAGGTGCCGCCCACGACGATCGCCAGGTGGTACGGCGGGCAGGCGGCGGTGCCGATCGAGCGGATCTTCTCCTCGATGAACTGCATCATGCGCTCGGGATTGAGGATGGCCTTGGTCTCCTGGTACAGGAACGACTTGTTGGCCGACCCGCCGCCCTTGGCCATGAAGAGGAACTCGTAGGTGGTCTCGTTGCCGGGGGTGGTGTCGGCGCCGATCTCGATCTGGGCGGGCAGGTTGTTGCCCGTGTTCTTCTCCTCCCACATCGTCATGGGCGCGTTCTGTGAGTACCGCAGGTTGAGCTTGGTGAACGCGTCGTAGACGCCGCGAGAGACCGTCTCCTCGTCGGGGCCGGCGGTGAGCACGTGCTGGCCGCGCGAGCCCTTGACGATCGCGGTGCCGGTGTCCTGGCACATGGGCAGCACGCCCGCCGAGGCGATGTTGGCGTTCTTGAGCAGGTCCAGCGCCACGAACTTGTCGTTCTCGCTGGCCTCCGGATCGTCGAGGATCTTGGCGACCTGCGCGAGGTGGTCGCTACGGAGGTAATGGGAGATGTCGTGCATCGCCGTCTCGGTGAGCAGGCGGATCGCCTCGGGCTCCACCGAGAGGAACGTCCGGCCGCCCGGGCCCTCGACCGTGGAGACGCCCTCCGTGGTGAGCAGTCGGTACTCGGTGGTGTCCTCCCCGAGGGGGAGGAGGTCCTCGTAGCGGAACTCGGGCATGGGGTCGCTCCTTGTGCGGGTACGCCGGCGGGTGTTCCCCCAGGTTAGTACGACCGCGCGGGTCGTCGGGCCCGGGCACCACCCGCGGTCGAGGGGGCGAGCGGGCAGGATGGGGGGATGCGCACGCTGCTCAACGTGATCTGGCTCGTCTTCTCCGGGCTGTGGCTCGCCCTGTCGTACATCGCCGTGGGTCTGATCGCGTGCCTACTCATCGTGACGATCCCGTTCGGCATCGCCGCGTTCCGCATGGCGGGCTTCGCCCTGTGGCCGTTCGGCCGCGCGGTGATCCGCACCTCCACCCCGGCGACGGCGGTCTCGACCGGCTGCCTCAACGTGGTGTGGTTCCTCATCGCCGGACTGTGGCTGGCGATCGCCCACGTCACCACGGCCCTGGCCCTGGCGGTGACGATCGTCGGGATCCCCCTCGCGCTGGGGAACCTGCAGATGATCCCCATCACCTGCTTCCCCTTCGGCAAGACGTACGTCCCGCGTGACCGGGTGCCGCGCGGCGCCGAGGTCGTCTACCAGTTCTGAGCGAACGATCACACGACCACGCGATGTGACGGATCTCACTTAGGAGAGGCTTACCTCGGGCTTGTCTCTGCGGGTTCCATCGAATTAAGGTGAGCCTAACCTTGCGAGAACAACAGGAGTCCGTGTGAACCGTTTCCCGAAGATCGTCGCCGCCGTCGGCGCCCTGACCCTCACCGCCGGCACGCTCACCGCGTGCGGCGGCTCCGACGCCCAGACCGGCGGAACCGAGGGCGAGGGCCCGACGAAGGTCGTGCTCACCAGCCACGCGGCGGCGGGCACCCTCGACGAGCTGGATCTCGAGGACCGGGTCGTGGGCCTGAGCAAGACCGGCGTCTTCCCGGAGGCCCTCGAGACCTACGCGGACGACAAGTACACCGACGTCGGCAGCCTCAAGGAGCCGAAGATGGACGTCATCGCCGAGCTCGGCCCCGACGCCATCCTCTTCGGCGGCCGGACCCGGGCGATGGAGGAGGAGTTCACCAAGCTCGCCGACACCGTGCTGCTGGGCGACGCCACCAACACCGACACCATCGCCTCCAACCGGGCCAAGGTCGAGGAGATCGCCGCGCTGTTCGGGGCGCAGGACAAGGCCGAGGAGGAGCTCGCCGAGATCGACGAGAAGGTCGCCGCCACCAAGGAGAAGGCCGCGGACGCCGGCACGGCCCTCGTGCTCATGACCTCGGGCGGCAAGGTCTCCGTCTACGGCGCGGGCTCGCGCTTCGACCTCATCTTCAACGAGCTCGGCATGACGCCGGCCGGCGAGGTCCCCACCGAGGGCAGCCACGGCGCGCCCATGAGCTGGGAGCAGATCGCCGAGCTCGACCCCGACCACGTCTTCGTGATCGACCGCGACGCGGCGATCGGCAACGAGGGCGAGGCCGCGGCCGCGCTGCTCGACAACCCGGTCTTCAACCGCACCTCGGCCGCCGAGAACGACAACGTCCACATGCTCGACGGCCAGAACTGGTACCTCGTCGGCAGCGGCCTGGGTGTGCTCGGCGACATGGTCGACGAGATCGACTCCGCGATCTCCTGAACCCGGACCACCCCATGACGACCACGATCACGCGCGAGGAACGGACGCGGCGGCGCACGCCGTGGCCGCTCCTCGGCGTGGTCGCGCTCGTCGTCTCGCTGGTCGCCAGCGTCTTCGTGGGCGCCGCCGACATCACGCCGTGGGACGTGTTCACGGGCGGACTCACCGAGGCGCACCGCGTGTACCTCGTCGAGGCCCGCCTGCCCCGGACCGCGGCGGCGGCGCTGGCCGGCGCCTCGCTGGCGATCGCGGGCCTGCTCATGCAGCTGCTCACCCGCAACCGCTTCGTCGAGCCCTCCACCGCCGGCACCGTGGAGTCCGCCGGCCTCGGGCTCGTCGTGGTCGCGATTCTCGCCCCGAGCGCGCCGCTCGTGGTCAAGATGCTCGTCGCGATGGTGTTCGCGCTCGCCGGCACCGCGCTGTTCCTGGCCTGCATCCGCCGCGTCGCGGTCTCCGACTCGTTCGTCGTCCCGCTCGTCGGCATCATGCTCGGCTCGGTCGTCGGCGCGGTCGCCGCCTTCCTCGCGCTGTCGCGGGACCTGCTGCAGATGCTCAACACCTGGATGCTCGCCGACTTCTCGGCCGTGCTCGCCGGGCGCTACGAGCTGCTCTGGCTGGTCGCCGTGCTCGGCGTCCTGGCCTACCTCGCCGCGAACCGCTTCACCGTCGCCGGCCTGGGCGAGGACGTCGCCACCGGGCTCGGCCTCGACCACCGCACGGTCGTCGCGGCCGGGATGGCCATCGTCGCCGCGGTGGCCGCCGTCGTTGTCGTCACCGTGGGGGCCCTGCCCCTGCTCGGCCTCGTCGTCCCCAACATCGTCTCCCGGCTGGTGGGCGACGACGCGCGCCGCGGCCTGCCGCTCGTCGCGCTCCTCGGCTCGGCCACCGTGCTGATCTGCGACATCGTCGGCCGCTCGCTGCCCGGCCTGATATCGGGCGGCCCCGGCGCCGGGGAGATCCCCGTCGGCACGATCGTCGGCATCCTCGGCGGTGCCGTGTTCCTGTCCATGATGCTCAAGGGGGTGCGCCGTGGCTGACGTCTCCGCCGCCCTCACGCCCCCGCGCCGGATCACCCGGACCCGCGCGGAATCCGACCACCGCCGGCGCCTCGTCGTGCTGGGCGTGTGCGCCGTCCTCGCCGTCGCGGCCGTGGTCCTGCTCGTCTTCAGCGGCCTGCCCGGCAGCGTCGGCTCCAAGGCGTGGACCTACTCGCTCGAGCGGATGCTGCGGCACGCCGCGGCGCTCGTGCTGGTCTCGGCCGCCGTGGGCGTGTCGACCGTGCTGTTCCAGACCGTCACCGGCAACCGGATCCTCACGCCGGGACTCATGGGCTTCGACTCGATGTTCCTGCTCATCCAGACGGCGCTGGTGTTCTTCCTCGTCCCGCGGCCGGACTCCGGCGCCGCGAGCCTGCTCAGCGGGGGCCTGGTCGCCTTCCTCGGGCAGACCGCGATCATGGTCGTGGCCTCGACGTCGCTGTACCTGTGGCTGCTCGGGGGTCGGAAGACCGACATCCACCTGCTGCTGCTCGTCGGCGTGGTGTTCGGGGTGTTCTTCCGCTCGTTCTCCAGCTTCTTCCAGCGGCTGCTCGACCCGGCGTCGTACCTGCTCGTCCAGGACGCCATGTTCGCCAGCTTCCGGAACGTCCAGCTCGACGTGCTCATCGCCTGCGCGGTCATCCTCGTCGGGGGACTGGTCGTGGTGGCCGTCCTCGGCCGGCGTCTCGACGTGATGCTGCTGGGCCGCGACCCGGCGGTGGCGCTCGGTGTGGACCACCGGCGCATGACCATCGTCGTGCTCGTGGTGGTGTCGTTCCTCGTCTCGGCCTCGACCGCGCTCATCGGCCCCGTCATGTTCTTCGGGCTCATCGTGGCCAACGCCGCCTACGCGCTGCTCGGCACCAACCTGCACCGCTTCACCCTGCCCGTGGCCTCGCTGCTCGGCGTGATCGCCCTCGCCGGCGGCGAGATGGTCCTGCGCGCGCTGGGCGTCGAGTCCGCCCTGAGCATCGTCATCGAGTTCGTCGGTGGCCTGCTCTTCCTGTTCCTGCTCCTGACCAACCGAACCCGATGACCGGGAGGCACATCATGACCCTCATCCCGTTCCGCCGCCGCGGACTCCGCGCCGCGAACACCGACCGCGCGGACTGGTCGCGCGGCTGCGGCATCGAGGCGCACGAGGTGTGCGCCTCCTACGGCGACACCCGGGTGCTCGACGAGGTCACCGCGTGCTTCGCCCAGGGCGGCGTCACCTCGCTCATCGGCCCCAACGGCGCCGGCAAGTCCACGCTGCTGGGCGTGATGAGCCGCCTGCAGCCGGCCGACTCGGGGCGCGTCCTCGTCGACGGCGTGGACGTGGCCGTCAGCGGCGGGCGTGAGCTGGCCCGGCGGCTCGCCGTGCTGCGGCAGGACAACGCGGTCTCGATCCGCCTCACCGTGCGCGAGCTCGTGGGCTTCGGCCGCTTCCCGCACAACGGCGGCCACCCGACGCCGGAGGACCACGAGCACGTGGAGGCCGCCCTGGCCGCGATGGAGCTCGAGGACCTCGCGGACCGTCACCTCGACGAGCTCTCCGGCGGCCAGCGCCAGCGCGCCCACATCGCCATGGTCCTGGCGCAGGACACCGACTACGTCCTGCTCGACGAGCCGCTCAACAACCTCGACCTGCGTCACGCCACCGCCATCATGCGGATGCTCCGCCGCACCGCCGCCGAGCGCGGCAAGACCATCGTGCTGGTGATCCACGACATCAACATCGCGGCGGCCTACTCGGACCGGATCATCGCGATGAAGCACGGCGAGATCGTGGCCGACGGCGCGCCCGCCGACATCATGTGCACCGAGGTCCTGCGCGAGATCTACGACATGGAGATGCAGGTCACCGAGGTCGCCGGCCGGTACGTGGCCCTGTACTTCGACGGCGAGGACGAGCTCGCGGACTCCGGGTCCGTGGCCTTCTCCGCCTGAGACCCGCCGACCGCCCCGCGAATCGGTCGCGGTCGGTGACGGGTCACCGTTAGTGTGGCCTTCTCGTTTCACGACCGCCCGCGTCCCCGAGGAGCGTCATGGCACCCGTCTCCGTCGTCACCATCGTCCTGGCAGGGGGCGCGGGTTCCCGGCTCAGCGCCCTCACCCGGGACCGCGCCAAGCCCGCCGTGCCGTACGGCGCCGGGTACCATCTCATCGACGTGGCGCTGAGCAACGCCGCAAACTCCGGCTTCAGCGACGTGTGGGTGGTGCAGCAGTACCACCCGGTCTCCCTGGGTGCGCACCTGCGCAGCGGCCGCCCGTGGGACCTCGACCGGCTCGACGGCGGCCTGCTCGTCCTCCACCCCTCGCAGGGCACGGACCGCGACGGCTTCCACACGGGCACCGCCGACGCCCTGTGGAAGCAGGTCCACGTCCTGCGCGAGGCCGCACCGGAGGTCACCGTGGTGGTGAGCGCGGACGCCGTCTACCGGCTCGACTACGACGAGCTCGTGCGCGCGCACCAGAACTCCTTCGCCGAGGTCACCATGGTGACGACGCGCGTGGCGCCCGGGGACGCCGACCGCTACGGCGTGGTCCGGGTGGCCGACGACGGCGCCGTGCTCGACTACGCCTACAAGCCCGACGAGCCCGAGGGTGACCTCGTCTGCGCGGAGATCTTCGCCTTTACCACCGCCGCCCTCATCACCCACCTCGAGGCGGCGGCGCGGGAGGTGGAGACGCGCGGCGGGGACACGGACCTCGGCGACATCGGCGACAACATCCTGCCGGCGATGACGGCGGCCGGGCACGCCCGCGAGTGGCGGCACGACGGCTACTGGCGCGACGTCGGCACGATCAACTCCTTCTGGGCCGGCCACATGGACCTGCTCGGCGACGAGCCCGCCCACCGCCTGGACGTGGAGGGGTGGCCGCTGCGCACGGCGTCGTCGTTCAGCGGGCCCGCCCGGACCGGCGCCGACGCCGAGGTGAGGGACTCGCTCCTCGGGCACGGGGCGACGGTCCTCGGCGCGGTCGAGCACTCGGTCGTGGGGCCCGGCGCCGTCGTCGAGGCCGGCGCGCGGGTGCGCGACAGCGTGATCCTGCCCGGCGCCGTGGTGCGCGCGGGGGCGCGGGTGGAGACGGCGGTCGTGGACTCCGGCGTCGTGGTGCCCACCGACGCGCGC
>DUTZ01000585.1 GCA_012841845.1 Actinomycetales bacterium
CTCCACCGAGGCCTAGGCCGGGCCGGCGGCGCGGGGGCGTATGCCGGGGCGGGGCCCGCTCGCTCGCGCCCCTTCACTCCCCTCGCTCCCGCTCACGCCCGCTCCCTCGCGCCCCCTCGCGCCCGCTCCCTCGCGTTTGGTGAACGCTCTGCAGAGTCTGGTCGACTCTCGTCGCGGCCCGGGCGCCGGTTTCCGCCACTGGTGTTCACCACATTCGAGCCCGGAGGCGTGCGTTTGGTCGACGCTGTGCAGGAGAACAGGCCTCGGAGGCGCGTCTCCTGTTCATCAGATGCTGCAAAGCGTCGACCAAACTCGGGGCGCGCCGGCCGCGCCGCGCGTCAGCAGCGGCGTGTCAGCAGCGGCCTGTCAGCAGCGGCGCGCCAGCAGCAACGCGTCAGCGGTTCCAGGGATTGCGGCCGGTCTCGCCGGCGAGGTCGTCGAACATCGCACGCATGTCGTCGGTGAGGTGCATGACCTCCACGTAGGAGCCGGTCGCGCCGCCGTCGATGTAGGCGAACGACATGAGGCCGCCGGCCATGGTGCCCTTCTGGTCCACGGCGAGGCCGGCGTCGGCGGCGCGGGCGAGGGTCGCGTCGAAGTCGTCGGTGAGGTACGCGGTGTGGTGCAGCCCGGTGCGGCCCGCGTCGAGGAACTCGGTGTAGATGCTCGTGCCGCGGACGGGCTGGATCAGCTCGAGCTGCACGTCGCCGGCGTACGCCAGCCCGATGTGGGCCACGTGGTCGCTGGGCCCGCCGCGGAACTCGCAGCCCTCGGAGAACTCGACGTCCGGCATGATCAGCCAGTTCTCCACCCCCAGGTGGCGGGCGAAGTCGGCCTTGGCGGCCTCGATGTCGGTGACGACGTAGCCGAGCTGGAAGATCGGGCCGGACACGATCGCGGTCATGGGTGCTCCGTTCGGTAGGGATCTGCGGGCGGGCGGGGTCAGCGGGTCAGCAGGCGGGCGGGATCAGCAAGCGGGAAGACGGAAAAGATCAGCGCGTCTGCGCGGCGATCGCCTTCTCCATGACCCCCGGGACGAGCCGGTTGGCCAGGGCGATGGCGGCGTTGGCGGGCGGAAAGACGACCAGGCGGCCGTTGCGCTCGACGCCGTCGAGCAGGTGGCGCGCGGCGACGTCGGCGGAGATGGCGCCGATCGGCACCTTCTTCATGGAGGCCGCGTAGTCGTGGCCGGGCAGGTTGACGGCGGCGGCGGCGATGCCGGTGTCGATGAGCCCGGGGATCGCCACGCTCACGCGCACGCCGCGGTCGGCGGCCTCGGCGCGCAGCGACGTGGAGAGGCCCACCACGGCGTGCTTGGTCATGGCGTAGGCGACCGACTTGGGCACGGGCATCACGCCGGCGCTCGAGGCCGTGTTGACGATGTGCCCGCGGCAGCCCGCCGGCCCGACCGACTGGCCGAGCATCGTCCGGTATGCCGCCTGGGTCCCGTGGACCACGCCCCACTGGTTGACGGCCACGATCTTCTCCCACGTGGCCCGGTCCATCTTCTCGGTGTCGCCGGCCACGACGATCCCGGCGTTGTTGATCACCACGTCGACCCGCCCGCGCTCGGCGACCGGCCGCTGGACCAGTGCCTCGACGGCCGCCGCGTCGGTGACGTCGGTCGGCACGGCAGTCACGCGCCCGGCGGCACCACCCGGCCCCGCCGCCCCGCCC
>DUTZ01000586.1 GCA_012841845.1 Actinomycetales bacterium
GCGGCGGCGGGCGGGGTGGCGAGTGGACATGGCGGATCCTCCTGCGGTGGTGTGCGGGTTTCCCGCAGGGTACGAGGCGCCCGGCCGCCCGGGGGCCGGAATCGCCGACCGGGAGTGAGTGGTGTCACAATCGAGACGTGACGGAGATGGGCTTCACCGAGGCACTGGTCCGCGGGCTCGGCTCGTTGGCGGACCCGCTGCGCGAGCCCGTCCTCGTGGCGATCCCGGTGTTCGTGCTCTTCGTGGCGATCGAGTGGATCTCGGCCCGCGCCCTCGAGGCCCGGGAGCCGGGCGGCTACCTCGCCCGCGACGCCGTGACCTCGCTCGTCATGGGCGCGAGTTCGCAGCTGTTCTGGTTGGCCGGAAAGATCGTGGGTCTGGTGCTCTACGCCGCGGTGTGGGTCCACGTCGCGCCGTGGCACCTGCCGGCGGACGCCTGGTACACGTGGGTGCTCGCGATAGTCGGCACCGACTTCCTCTACTACTGGTACCACCGGGCCGCGCACCGGATCCGCCTCGTGTGGGCCACCCACCAGGCCCACCATTCGAGCGAGTACTACACCTTCGCCACCGCCCTGCGCCAGAAGTGGAACAACTCCGGCGAGATCGTGGCCTGGCTGCCGCTACCGCTGCTCGGCGTGCCGCCATGGATGGTCTTCACCGGCTTCTCGATCTCGCTCGTCTACCAGTTCTTCGTGCACACCGAGCGGGTCGGCCGTCTGTGGGCGCCGATCGAGTACGTCTTCAACACCCCGTCACACCACCGCGTCCACCACGGCAGCGACCCGGAGTACCTGGACCGCAACTACGGCGGCATCCTCATCCTCTGGGACCGCCTCTTCGGCACCTTCCGCGCCGAGACCCACCGGCCGCGCTACGGGCTCACCACGCCCGTCGACTCGTACAACCCCTTCTGGCTGCAGCTCCACGAGTACGTGGCCATCTGGCGCGACGTGCGCGCCGCCCGCTCGTGGCGGGACCGCCTGGGGTACGCGCTCGGTCCGCCGGGGTGGGCGCCGCGCGAAGGGAGCCCGGTGCCACGATCTCGGCGCGCCGTCTCTCAACCATGACGAGCACGGCCATGACGAGCGCGGCCGCGCCGGCGCCGTGGACACCGCTGCTCCGCTCGTCGCCGCCTCAGCCGAGCATCGTCGCGGGGTCCTCGACCAGCGGCCGGAGGACGTCGAGGAAGCGGGCCCCGGTCGCGCCGTCCACCACGCGGTGGTCACACGAGAGCGTCACGGTGGCCACCCGCGCGACGACAGGCTCGCCCTCTCGCCCCACCACGACCCGCTCGGTCGCCCGGCCCACCGCGAGGATCGCCACCTGCGGCGGGTTGATGATCGCGTCGAAGCGGTCCACCCCGAACATGCCGAGGTTGGACACCGTGAACGAGCCGCCGGTCTGGTCGGCCGCGGACAGCCGGCCCTCCCGCGCCCGCCCGGCGAGCTCGGCGGTGGCGGCCGCGATCTCGCGGATCCCCAGGGCGTCGGCGCCGCGCAGGACGGGCGTGACGAGCCCGTCCGCCACCGCCACGGCCATCGCGATGTCGGCCGCGCCCCGCCGGGTGACGGTCCCCGTCTCGGCGTCGAAGGTGGCGCTGACCTGCGGGAACCGCGCCAGTGCGGTGGCGACGGCCTTGAGGAGGACGTCGTTGACCGACACCGGGGCGTCGGGGGAGTCGAGCCGCTCCCGGAGGTCGAGGAGCCGGTCGACGACGAGGTCCGCACTCAGCCGGAAGTGGGGCGCCTCGCGGACCGACGCCTGGAGGCGTCCCGCCGCGGCCTCCTGCAGCGGGGTGAGCGGGAC
>DUTZ01000587.1 GCA_012841845.1 Actinomycetales bacterium
CGCTTTCGCTGTCGGGTGCATCGACGGGTTCAACGCTGTCTGTCTGAGGCACTCGTGTCTGGCGTTCCTCGGTCCAGGAGCGCGACATCTGCGCCTCGATGCGGTCGATTTTCTGCAGGGTGCGCTCGCGCTCGTAGGAATGCGCGCGGGGGCATGAAGCGCGCGCGGGAGCCGGCGTCGGGAAGGCAGGCAGGCGCCCGCCGGGCCGCCGGCGTCAGCGGTAGTTCGTGAACTGCAGCGCGACCTCGAGGTCGGCCTTCTTGAGCAGCGCGATGCACTCCTGCAGGTCGTCGCGCTTCTTGGAGGACACGCGGATCTCCTCGCCCTGGATCTGCGCCTTGACGCCCTTGGGGCCCTCGTCGCGCAGGAGCTTGGTGATCTTCTTGGCGTTCTCCTTGTCGATGCCCTGCTTGAGCGAGCCGACCAGGCGGTACGACTTGCCGGAGGCCATGGGCTCGCCGAACTCGACCATCTTCATGGACAGTCCCCGCCGGACGAGCTTCTCGATGAACACGTCCTTGGCGGCCAGCACGCGGTCCTCGGCGTTGGCCGTGATCTCGACGGCCTCCTCGCCCTTCCACTCGACGCCGGCGTCGGTGCCGCGGAAGTCGTAGCGGGTGCCCAGCTCCTTGGCGGCCTGGTTGAGGGCGTTGTCCACCTCCTGGCGGTCGAACTCCGAGACGATGTCGAACGAGGACTCCGAGGCCATGGACGCACTCCTGTCGTAGGGGGACGGGTCTTGGCGGCCAGGCTACCCTCCCCCGATTTGGCACCCCGGGACACGACCGGGGTATTGTGTCCTAGCGCCCGTCAGGGTGCACGCCAGATTGCCCGAGCGGCCAAAGGGAGCGGATTGTAAATCCGTCGGCATTGCCTTCGTTGGTTCGAATCCATCATCTGGCACGCGAGACCCCTGCCACAAGCGGGGGTCTTCGTGCATTTGTGCTGCGCCGCAGCGGATGCCGTCCGGCCGGGCCCCGCTAGGCTGGGCGCGTGGAATCGTCGGGGACAGCGGTCGCGGAGAACGACCTCGCGGGGTTGGTCGAACGTACCGCCGCGGGCGACCGTGACGCCTTCGCCGACCTCTACGACGCCACGTGCCGCCGGGCCTACGGGCTGGCGCTCCGGGTGACCGGGCAGGCGGCGACCGCCGAGGACGTGGTCCAGGACGCCTACCTCCAGGTGTGGCGGTCCGCCCCGGAGTTCGCCCGGGGTCGGGGCTCGACGACCTCCTGGATCCTCACGATGGTGCACCGGCGCGCGGTGGACGCGGTGCGGGCGCAATCGGCGCGGGAGCGTCGCGAGCGCCGGGCGGCACGACTGGAGCCACGGTGGATCGGGGACGTGCGCGAGGACGTCGAGCGCCGCGAGGTCGCCCGCAGCGTCGCCCACTGCCTGGACGATCTCACCGACCTGCAGCGGGAGTCGATCTCGCTGGCCTACCTCGACGGGCTCACCTACCGGGAGGTGGCCGAGCGGCTCGGCTCGCCGCTGCCGGCCGTCACCTCCCGCATCCGCGGCGCCCTCCGGGGGCTCCGGAACTGCCTCGGGGGGACGGTGTGAGCGGGGGCGCGGCACGGAGGGACGACGACGAGGCCGACCTCGCCGTCGATGTGGCGCTGGACGCCCTGACCGCCGACGAGCGGACCCGGCTCGAGCAGCGGCTGGACCGGGTCGGACCGGACGCCCGTGAGCGGTTCGAGCGGGACGTCGAGGAGTACCGTCGCGTCCTCGCCGAGGTGACCGCGGACGTCGTCGCCGAGCCGCCGGCGGACCTGCGTGAGCGCGTGCTCGCGGGCGTGGACCCGCGCGCGTCGGCGGCCGCGCACTCGGCGGCCGCGC
>DUTZ01000588.1 GCA_012841845.1 Actinomycetales bacterium
CCGGCGGCCTCGAACTCGACGCGGTGGTCGAGGACCCGGTCGAGCTCCACGGCCCACTCGTCGTCGGCCTCGCTGCGGCGCGCCGTGCGGGCGGCGCGGACCGCCAGGCGGGGGATGAGCAGGCCGGTGACCAGGTAGGCCACGGCCAGGGTCAGCCCGGCGAGCGGGTGCAGCCAACCGGCGGCGAGCACCGCCGCGACGGAGAGCACCACGGCCACGCCGCGCGGGACGAGGGAGCGGACGATGAGGTCGGTGATGCGTTCGGCGTCCGCGACCAGGGCGACAAGACCGTCGCCGCGGGTGCGGGTGTGGCCGTCCCGCACGAGCGAGGAGAACAGCCGCGACCGCAGGGTGGCCAGGGCGTCGAGTGCCAGCCGGTGGGACACCAGCCGGTCGAGGTAGCGGAACACCGCCCGCGAGATGCCCAGTGCGCGGACCGCGGTGATGGCCACCGACAGGTCGAGCACCGGCGGCATCTCCCAGGCGCGGGTGATGAGCCAGCCCGAGAGCACCGTCAGGCTCAGCGCCGAGAGCAGCGTGACCGCCCCGGCGAGGATCGAGAGGACGAGGTCGCGGCGGCGGACGCCGGCGAGGTGGAGCATGGTCGGCATGGTCGGCAGGGTCGGAAGAGTCACAGCGTCACCACCTGATCGGCGATGTCGAGGATGCGGGGGTCGTGCGACGCGACGACGACGGTGTCGCCGGCGGCCGCCCGGTCGCGCAGCAGCCTCCCGAGCTCGATGACGAGCTCGGCGTTGAGGTGGGCGGTGGGTTCGTCGAGAAGCAGCAGGTGCGGCTCACCGGAACCGCGCGCCAGGGTGCGTGACACCGCCAGGCGCTGCCCCTGACCGGCGGAGACGCCCGCCCCGTGGGCGCCGATCTCCCGGTCGAGGGGCACCCCGATGTCGACTCCGGTGTCCGTCGGCGGGGCACCCAGCAGGGCGAGGTTGGTGGCCACCGTGCCGGGCACGAGGACCGGGCGCGCCGGGAGGAAGGAGATCAGCTCCGAGGCGGGGGCCTCGATCCGGCCCTCGACCAGCCCGGCGGGCAGGACACCCAGGGCGGCGAGGAAGACCGTCGACTTGCCCGAGCCGTTGGGGCCGTGGAGGACGGTGACCTCGCCCGGCGCGGCGTCGAAGGAGAGTCCGTGCGGTGTCACGCCGTCGCGGCCGCGCACCGAGAGGTCCTCGATGCGGAGGCCGACCCCCGGCACCCGCTCCGGGAGGAAGGGGGTGGGGGAGGGGGCGTCGACGAGTTCGAGGACCTCCTCGACGGCCGCGAGACCGTCGACCGCGGCGTGGAAGCTCGTGCCGACCTGCCGGACCGGGTTGTAGACTTCCGGGATGATGATGAGTGCGATGAGGCCGGCGGCGAGGGGGAGGCCGCCGTCGAGAAGCCGCAGTCCGATGCCGACCGCGACGAGCGCGACGGACAGCGTCGCGATGAACTCCAGGGCGAAGGACGACAGGAACGCCAGCTTGAGCACGGACATCGTGGCGTTCGCGTGCCGACGCCCCGCCGCCTCCACCTCCTGCGCCGGGCCCCGCGTGTTGCCCAGCGCACGCAGCGTGAGCGCCCCGGAGAGCAGGTCCGCCAGTTGTCCGCCGAGGGCGGCGGTGATGCGCAGGCGGCGTTCGGTGTGCGCGCGGGTGAGGGTGCCGATGAGGATCATGAACACCGGGATGAGCGGCAGCGTCACCAGCGCCAGGAACCCCGAGACGGGGTCCGCCCAGAACACCACCGCCAGTGCGGCCGGCGTGGCCAGCACGACCGCGACCAGGGCGGGCAGGAACTCGCTGAGGTAGGGGCGGAAGTCATCCAGACCCGAGGTGAGCACCGTGCGCCAGTGACCGGACTGCTCCTGCACCGCGCGGGGGTCACGGTGACGCAGCGCCTGCAGCGCCGCGGACCGCAGCGTGTCGACGGTCGCGCCGACCCCCTCCGCGGACCAGCGCTGCGCCACCCAGGCGAC
>DUTZ01000589.1 GCA_012841845.1 Actinomycetales bacterium
CCGGCGGCGATCGCGCGGGCGATGGGGTGCTCGGAGGCGTCCTCGACGGCGCCGGCCGCGCGCAGGACGCGGGCCTCGTCCTCGCCGGACGCGACAACGGTAGAGACGAGCGCGGGTGTGCCGGTGGTGACGGTGCCGGTCTTGTCCAGCACGATCGTGTCGACCCTGCGCGTCGACTCCAGGACCTCCGGCCCCTTGATGAGGATGCCGAGCTGCGCGCCGCGCCCGGTGCCCACCATGAGCGCCATGGGCGTGGCCAGGCCGAGCGCGCACGGGCACGCGATGATGAGCACGGCCACCGCGGCGGTGAACGCCATCGACGCGCCGGCGCCGGTGACCATCCAGAAGGCGAAGGTCGCGAGGGCCAGGACGATGACGACGGGGACGAACACCCCGGAGATACGGTCGGCCAGGCGCTGGGCGGCGGCCTTGCCGGACTGGGCGTCCTCGACCATCCGCGCCATCTGCGCGAGCTGGGTGTCGGCGCCGACGCGGCTCGCGCGGACGACCAGGCGCCCGCCGGCGTTGACCGTGCCTCCCACCACGGCGTCGTCGCCGGCCACCTCGACGGGGACGGACTCGCCGGTGACCATGGAGGTGTCCACCGCGGAGGCGCCGTCGACCACGGTGCCGTCGGTGGCGATCTTCTCGCCCGGGCGCACCACGAACTCGTCGCCCACCCGCAGGTCCTCGACCGGGATGCGGGTCTCGCGCCCGGCGCGCAGGACCGCGACGTCCTTGGCGCCCAGCTCGAGCAGCGCGAGCAGCGCCGACCCGGCCGAGCGTTTGGAGCGGGCCTCGAAGTAGCGGCCGAGCAGCACGAACGTGGTGACGCCGGCGGCGGCCTCGAGGTAGATGTCGCCGGCGCCGTCGCTCGGGGAGAGCGTGAACTCGAAGCCGTGCGTCATGCCCGGCACCCCGGCGTGGCCGAGGAACAGGGCGTAGAGGGACCACGCGAAGGCGGCGAGGGTGCCGATCGAGACGAGCGTGTCCATGGTGGACGTGCCGTGGCGGGCGTTGATCCACGCCGCCCGGTGGAACGGGTAGGCGCCCCACACGATGACCGGCGCGGCGAGCGTGAGCGAGAGCCACTGCCAGTAGGTGAACTGCAGCGCCGGGATCATGGCCATGGCGATGACCGGCACCGAGAGCAGCGCCGAGATGATGACGCGGCGGCGCAGGCCCTCGACGCGGTCGGCTCCGGCGGAGTCCTCGGGGGCCCCGGCGCCGTCCACCCTCGCGTCGCGGCCTGTCTCGCGGGGCTGCGGGAGCCGGGCGTGGTAGCCGGCCTTCTCCACGGTGTCGAGCAGCAGCTGCGGCTCCACGCCGTCGCCGAACTCGACGCGCGCCTTCTCGGTGGCGTAGTTGACGGCCGCGCTCACGCCGTCGAGCTTGTTGAGCTTGCGCTCGATGCGGTTCGCGCACGCCGCGCAGGTCATGCCCTCGATCTCGAGCTCCACCTGGCTGCCTGTGGCGGGGGTGCTCATGCGGGCCTCATTCCTGGTCGGTGACGGTGTACCCGGCCTCGTCGACGGCGGCCCGGACGAGCGCGGGGTCGATGGGATCGGGGGAGACGACGACGAGGCGGCCGGACGCCAGCTCGACCTCGACGCTGCTCACGCCGGGGATCTCGGAGACCTCCTCCTCGACCGAGGCCACGCAGTGGCCGCAGGTCATCCCGGAGACGGTGTACGTGGCGGTGTGGTTGTCGGCGATGCTCATGGTGCTCTCCTTCTGTAGTGTCCGGTTCACGACCGGGCGGTGTTCACGACCGCACGAGGCGCGCGATGGCCTCGTTGGCCTCCTTGAGCTTGGCGTCGGCCTCCGGCCCGCCGTGCTCGATGGCGCCGGCGACGCAGTGGCCGAGGTGTTCCTCCAGCAGCGCGAGCGAGACCGACTGCAGGGCGCGGGTCATGGCGGAGATCTGCGTGAGGATGTCGATGCAGTACTTGTCCTCCTCGATCATCCGCTGCAGCCCCCGGGCCTGGCCCTCGATGCGGCGCAGGCGCTTGAGGTGGTCGTCCTTGCTCTGGATGTACCCGTGCTCCGCCATGTCACCTACGGTACCCCCCTATGGTATGTGCGGCAAGGGGGCGGAGGAGGCCGCTCCCGAACAGCCGCCCCCGCGCAGCCGCGCCAGGCCCTAGACTGCCCCGACATCGCATCGCCGATCCCCGGGGGAACCATGTCACGCCAACTCTCCGTCCTGCGCTCCGCGCTCGCCGCCGCCCTCGTCGTGGTCGGCGGCGCGGCCCTCACCACCCCCGCGGCCTCCGCGCAGGGCTCCTCCACCGACCCCGCCCCCGGCTTCTACCACCCGCCGGCCGAGCTCCCGGCCGCCGAGGGCGCGCTCATCAGGGCCGAGCCGTTCCCGCTCGCGGGCGCGGTCCCCGCGATCCCCGGGGCGGAGGCCGTCACCGACCACGCGGTGCCGCTCTCGACGGACGCCCACCGGATCATGTACCGCTCCACCGGCGCGCAGGGCCGACCGATCGCCGTCACCGGCGCCTACCTCCAGCCGCGCGCGCCGTGGACCGGCCCCGGCACCCGGCCGCTCGTCGTGATGGCGCCCGGCACGGTCGGCCAGGGCGACGCGTGCGGCCCGTCCAAGGCCTTCCAGAACCTCGCCAACGTACAGACCGAGCCGCTGAGCGTGGGCCTGGGCTACGAGATCATCCAGGCGTACGCGCTGCTCTCCCGCGGGTACGCGGTGGCGGTCACCGACTACGAGGGCCTGGGCACCCCGGGCGTGCACACCTACGTCCACCGGGAGGCCTCGGCCCGGGCGGTCCTCGACATCGCCCGCGCCGCCACCGCGGTCCCCGGCGCCGACGTCGGCGAGCGCCCCCGCACGGTGTTCACCGGCTACTCGCAGGGCGGCGCCTCCGCGGCCGCGGCCGCCGAGCTCCACCCGACCCACGCCCCCGACGTCAACCTCGTCGGCACCGCCGCCGGGTCCCCGCCCGCAGACCTGCTGGCCACGCTGGAGCAGGTGGACGGCACGGCGATCGCCGGCGTGATCGGCTACGCCCTCAACAGCCTCGCCGAGGGACACCCGGAGATCCGCGAGCGGCTCGACGTGCACCTCAACGACGCGGGACAGGGGATGCTGCGCGACACCTCCACCCAGTGCATCGGGGAGACCGCGTTCCAGTTCGGCTTCCACACCACCGCGCAGTACACGCGGACGGGGCGGTCGGCGATCGAGCTCGTCCGCGAGGACCCCGTCGCGCTGGCCGTGGCCGATCGGCAGCGCATCGGTCGGCTCGCGCCCACCACCCCGGTGCGGGTGCTCTCGGTGACCAACGACGACGTGGTCCCCGGCCACCAGTCGCTCCAGCTCGGCCGCGACTGGTGCGCGCAGGGTGCCGCCGTCCAGATGGACGTGGACCACACGCCGCCCGTGATCCCCGGCCTCGTGGTCAACCACGGCGTGCCCATGATCAGCGGGTTGCCCGCCACGCTGCAGTACCTCGACGACCGGATCGCCGGCCGGCCCGCCCCGAGCAACTGCGGGACGTACTGAGGTCGCACCGACGGCGCGGCCACCGCGCCCCGCAAGCGGATTGCGCAAGCTCGTTGTAGAGTTGGCCGGGTGACCGATCCCGCCGCGCTCGCCTACGACCTCCGTGAGGCGCTCCGCCCGCTGTGGCGGCGCCTCAACGCGTACAAGTCGCTCTCGCCCGGCAAGATCAGCATCCTGTACCACCTCGAGCAGGACGGACCCCTCGCCGCCACGGATCTCGCCGCCGCCGTGCGCGTGACCCACCAGGCGATCGCGCTGGCCGGCAAGGACCTCGAGTCCCTCGGCCTCGTGGACCGCGCGCCCGACCCCGCCGACCGGCGCCGGACCCTCCTCTCCCTGACCGACGAGGGCCGGGCCCGCCTGGCCGCCGAACGCTCGTCCGGCCAGGAGTGGCTGCGCACCGCGATCAGGGAGGAGCTCGACGACGCCGAGCGCGCCACCCTCGCCGCCGCGCTCCCCCTGCTGCGGCGGCTCGACTCGCGGGACCACCCGTGACGGCACCGGAGCACCACGCCCGCGCCCCGCGGTGGTTCCTCCAGGCGCTCGTCTACGCCGCGCTCACCAGCTCGGTGGTGAGCTCCCTGGGGATGCTCCTCGTGCCGTCGGTGGCCCAGGAGTTCGGGATCACGGTGAGCGCGGCCCAGTGGATGCTCACCATCAACCTGCTCGTGGGGGCCGTCGCCACCCCGGTCCTGGGACGCCTCGCCGACGGACCGCACACCCGGCGACTGCTGCTCGTGAGCCTCGCGGTGATCTTCACCGGCTCGGTCATCGCCACCGTCGCGACGTCCTTCGGCGTGTTCCTCGTGGGGCGGGCGATGCAGGGGCTGCTCTACGGGACCGTGCCCGTCACCATCGCGCTCGCCCGGCGACACCTCACCTACCTCGAGTCCCAGCCCGCCATCTCCACCCTGTCGGTCACGGTGTCGGTCGGCATGGGCATCGGCTACCCGCTCACGGGCGTCCTCGCGGCACTGTTCGGTCACCGCGCCGCGTTCGCGTTCGCGGCCCTCTTCGTCGTCACCGCCGCCGTCGGCGTGGCGCGCTTCGTCCCCGCCGGCCCCGACCCCCTCGCCCCGCGCACCCCGTTCGACCTCCCCGGCGCCGCCGCGCTCGGCACCGGCCTGGCCGCCCTCCTGCTGTGGATCTCCGAGGCGCCCGGCTGGGGCTGGACCTCGGCCCCGTCCCTCGGCGTGGCCGCCGTGGCCCTGGGGGCGCTCGCCGTGTGGATCCGCCTCGGCCTGCGACGCCGGTACCCGCTCATCAACCTCCGCGTGGTCCGCCGGGCCGAGGTCATGCTGGCCAACGCCACCGCGATCGGCCTCGGGATCGCCATGTACATCGGCCTGTCCATCGCCAGCCTCGTGGCGCAGGCCCCCCGCGAGACGGGCTTCGGCCTCGCCGTCCCGCTCATGTGGGCCGGCTTCATGATGGCGCCGCTGTCCGTGGGCAGCTTCGCCGCCAACCGCGTGGTGCGCGTGCTCAACCGGCGCTGGGACATGGCGGTCTTCCTACCCGTCGGCGCGGCCGTGATGACCGTCGCCGCAGTCCTGCTCTGGCTGGCCCACGGCGACTTCGTGCCCCTCGCGGTGGGCATGTTCCTCTTCGGCGCGGGCATCGGATCGGGCTACGCGGCGATGCCGGCGCTCATCGCCCGCAGCGTGGCCGTGGACCAGCTCGGCAGCGCCGTGAGCTTCAACCAGGTCCTCCGCACCGTCGGCGGCGCGGTGGGCGCCGCGATCTCCGCCGCGGTCCTCGCCGCCCACCCCTCCGGGACCTCGTACTCCACCGAGGAGGGGATCACCGCGGCGTTCTTCGTGGGCGTGATCTGCTGCGCCGTCGTGATGCTGGCCCTGCTCGCCCATCTCGCGCGGGGCCGGCGGCGGGGTCGCCGGTCGTGACACCCGCGGCGCGGTACGGTCCTGGCATGCGCTCCGCCCCGTGGCTGCCCGTCCTCGTGGTGACGGCCGTGCACCTGACCGCCCTGATCCTCGACGCCGACGTCGTCGCCGCCTGGTCGCAGGTCCTGCTCATGCCCGCCCTCGCCGTGGTCCTCCTCGCCGTCCCTCGCGGCCGGCGCAACCCCGCCCGGCCGTGGGCGCTGGCCGCCCTGGCCGCGAGCTGGGTGGGCGACTCGCTGCCCAAGGTGGTGCCCGAGGACGCGCAGTTCCTGTCCATGGTGGGCGGGTTCGCGGTGGCGCAGGTGCTGTGGATCGTCGCCTTCACCCGCGTCCGCGGCGGCCGCCCACCCGTGCCGTACGTCCTGCTCCTCGTGGCGGTCGCGGCGGCGCTGCTCGCCGCCACCGTGCCGTACGCCGGGGTGCTCGCGCCGGCCGTCGTGGTCTACGGCCTGCTCCTGGCCGCGACCGCGTTCGCCGCCGCCCGCCACAGCTGGATCGGCGCGCTGGGCGGGGCGTTCTTCGTCCTCTCCGACGGGCTCATCGCGCTCGGCGCGTTCCGGCCCGAGCTCGTGGACTGGGCGCAGCGGGACCTCGTCGTGATGGCCACCTACGTCGCGGCGCAGGCACTCCTCGTCGTCACCGCCCTCCGGCTCGGCACCGGGCCGCGGACCACCTCCACCGGGCGGGTGGCCGCTACCAGCTGATCCGCTCGGAGCGCGCGTCGGCGAGGATCTCCTCGCGGTCCTCCGCCAGCAGGAACCCCTCGCCGATGAGCCGGTCCGTGGCCTCGCGGTAGGCGTCCAGGTACTGCCCGCGGTCGGTCCAGCGCGCCTCGAGCTCCGTCGGCGACACCTCGATCGTGCGGCCGAGCAGCATGCAGATGGGCTGCGCGTCCGGCAGCGGCGCCCCCACCAGCCGCTCGACCGGCGCGTCCACAGCCGGGGTCCGCACGCCGCCGCGCGCGTGCCCCCAGGCGTCCGTGATCACCTCGCCGCCGATCATCTCCACCGGCGGCGCCGCCGGCGGCCGCGTCCCGTCGGCCACCCAGTCGAGCAGGTGACGCAACGCGGCGCGCAGCACAAAGGCCTGCTGGCCGTTGTTGATCGGCCCGCCGCAGTCCACGAACGGCGCGAACTCGCCGAGCTGGAACACGTCGGCGTGTGCCGAGCCCGCGATCTCCCAGGTGACGATGTTCGCCGAGTCCGGCTGGCGGGCCGGCGCGAAACCCATCGGGAAGGTCAGGTCGCCCTCGGCCTGCAGGAGCATCACGGGCACGTCCACGTCCTCGCGCAGCCGCACCGGGCCGTTGAACAGCGACGCCGAGATGTCGCTGCCGCGGCCGCGGTCGTCGTACGGCAGGTACCCGGCTCCACGGCTGTGGAGGAAGTAGCCGTCGAACGCGCCGGTGAACGGGTGGACGCCGTTGACGTACGAGGTGAGCGCGAACGCCGACTGCGACTCCCCCACCGCGATCACCGTCGTGGGCCGCAGGTCGCCGAGCGGACCCCCGGGCTCGGGGACGCGGGCGTACTCGGCGAGCTGGGTCATGATGTCGTAGGAGTAGGCGTCGCCGGGATGGTGCAGGTCGCCGTAGCGCTCGGGGGTGTGACGACGAAGCCCGTCGGTCAGCCCGCCAAGGCCCACCGCGGCGTCGCCCCCCTCCACGCCGATGTACTGGGCGCTCACCCCGAGCCAGGCGTGGCCGCGCCGCAGGATCTCGTCGGCCACGTACGTGTACTCGGGCGCCGCGTCCTGGCCGCCGCTCACGTTGAGCCACTCGACGAGCACCACGCCGCTGAAGTCCTCCGCCTCCGGCCGGCGCACGAGCACGCGGGTGGCGTACGCGGACTCGTCGGCGCGGTTGAGCTCGACCCGGCCGTCCTCGGGAACCTCGGCCGCGTCGTAGGAGACCGCGTCGCCGCGCATCTCCCATTCGGAGCGGTGGTAGCCCGCCGCGGTGAGGTCGGGGCCCTTGCGGCCGGCCATGGGGAGGAAGGGCGTGCCCTCGGTGAACTCGGTGAACGTCGCGCGCATGGCTCCGATTCTGCCCGCCTTCCGCCGGTTTGCCCGCCTGCCCCCGCACGATTGCCCACCCACCCCCGGAAATCGGCGACTCTGCGGCCGGATCGGCGGCCCCTCTGAGGGTCGCCGACCCGGGTACGGAGTCGCCGATTTCGGGGGTGGCTCAGCCGTAGACCGGGTACGTCACCCGCGCCATCGAGGCGAGCATGTCCGGCAGGCGCACGGCGGCGCGCTGGCGGAGGAACTGCTCGTCCATCGGTCGCTCGAGCGCGGCTCGCCACACGTCCGGGCGCGTGTCCTTGAGCGTCCGGTAGGTGGGGAGCATGACCTCCTCGATGTAGCGCCAGCGTTCCTCGCGCACCGACCAGTTGAAGGCCGGCAGCGGCGTGACCATCCGCCACCGCGGCGGGGGCGGCTCCGCACCGCCGAGGTCGGCCGTGCCCAGGGTGAGCGGGGCGTATTCGCGCGGCGGCACGAGCCCGGGGATGGCCGGGTCGGCGGCGACGGTCGCCAGGTAGGTGAGCGCGCGCCCCACGGGGCCGCCAGCCGCGCGGGCGGCGTCCCACTGGTCGCCGATCACGTCGAACTGCTCGCGGTGCAGGAGCATCGCGTTGCCGGCCACCACCGCGTCGGGGTCGCCGGTGTCGACGAGCCGCCACGCCTCGCGGGTGGTGTCGTCGATGAGCCCGGCCGCCCGGTACTCGTCGATCGCCGCCAGACCGCCGGCGAGGTAGGCCTCGTGCTGCGGGATGAGGTCCTGGTAGATGTGCTTGCTCATGGCCACCACGCGGACCTCGAAGTCCGCGATGTCCTGGGCCGTGATCCGGTTGCCCACCTGCAACAGCGAGGCCACGTCCTCGGGCAGCGCCACCACGGCGGGCGCGGCCGCGGCCTCGAGCCGACCGGCCAGGTCGGCGACGATCGCCCGCACCTCGCGGACCTCGAGCACCTGCCGGCCGATGGTGACGTCCATCGTGCCGGCGGCGAAGGTCGGCCCGGCGAGGCCGCCCTGGCCGGTCCACAGGAAGTCCGGGTTCTCGCGCTGGAGCCGCTGGTAGTAGCTGAAGGTCCGGGCGAGGTTGCCCTGGTTGGCCTCCACGCCGAGCGTCGGGTCCCAGTTGTTGGGCTCGAGTCCCGCCTTCTCCGAGCCCACGGAGAGCCAGTACTGGGCGAGCAGCGTGGCGTAGCGCGCGGGCGGCAGGCGGTCGGCCCGCGCCCGGTCGAGGAGCGCCCCGAGCAGCCCCGGGTCCGTGGGCAGCGCCGGGTTGTAGCCGCCGTTGCCCTCGGCGCTGATGTTGACGGCCGGCAGGTCGAGGACCTCCTCCAGCGTCCGCAGCGTGCCGGTCCCCGGCAGCGGCTCGAGCGGCGGCGGCGTGGGCGGCATCGCCGACCCGGGCGTGACGCGGGCGATCTCCACCGACCCGGGCAGCGGTTCGGCGGACGCGGGGTGCG
>DUTZ01000590.1 GCA_012841845.1 Actinomycetales bacterium
GACGCCCGACGCGGCGGCGCCGGGTGCGGCCCCGGGCGGCGTGTCGGGAGACACCTCGCGCGTCGTGGTCCCGGAGCCGTCGATCGTGCTCGTCATGCCGTTCTCCCGTCGATTCGCCGGACACAGCGCACCCGGACCGAGGCCGAGCGCGGGTTGTGGTCGATCTCCGTCTGATCCGCCTTCTCCGCCCCGCGGGTCACGGACTCGAACTCGGGTCCGTGACCGGGCAGTTCGACCGGCAGGCCGGCCGGGGTCCGCGACGCCGTCCGCGCGCTGATCTCGCGCTTGACGATCCGGTCCTCCAGCGAGTGGTAGGCCATGAAGACGGCGCGCCCGCCACCACGGAGCAGGTCCAGGTAGCCCGGGACGGCGTTCTCCACCGCCTCGAGCTCGGCGTTGACCTCGATCCGCAGCGCCTGGAAGACCCGCTTGCCCGGGTGACCACCCGTGCGACGCGCCCCGGCGGGGATGGTGTCGTAGAGCAGCTCGACCAGCTCGGCGCTGGTCGTCAGCGGAGCGGTCTCGCGGCGGCGGACGATCTCGGCGGCGATCTGGCGGGCGAACCGCTCCTCGCCGTAGACCCGGAACACCCGGGCGAGGTCGTCCCGCGCGTAGGTGGCGAGGACGTCCGCGGCGGTCGGGCCCGTGGTGGGGTCCATCCGCATGTCCAGCGGGGCGTCCACCGCGTACGCGAATCCGCGGTCGGCCACGTCGAGCTGCATGGAGGAGACCCCGAAGTCGAGGAGCGCCCCGTCGATCGCCGGCCCGGCCGCGTCGCGGGAGTCGGCCGGGAGGGCGGCGACGACGGCCCCGAAGTCGTCGAAGCGGGCGTGCACGGCGGTGAAGCGGTCGCGGTAGGCGGTGAGCCGGCGGGTCGCCATCTCGAGCGCCTCCGGGTCGCGGTCCACGCCCACGATCCGCAGGTCGTCGAACTCCGCGAGCAGGTGGGAGGAGTGTCCGGCGAGCCCGAGCGTGCCGTCCACCACCACCGGACGGCGCCCCTCGGAGGCGGCGGCCTCCACGACGGGGCGGAGGAGCTCGATCGTGCGGTCGAGGAAGACCGGGACGTGACCCGAGCGCGCGGCGGGGCGGTCGGGGTCGGCCTGTCCTGGCATCTCGCCTCCCTCGCGTCCGCCGGTCGTGTACTGCCGGTTATCGTGGAGCCCCCTGGTCCCCGTCCGGAACCCACCTGGCGTTGGGGAAGTACGTCAGGGTGGTGCCGGGCGGGGGCCGGGGGGCTCCGTGCTCCGCGCCGTCGTGCTCTCGTCTCGGTCCGTCTCGTCTCGTCCTCCGCCCGTCCCCGGTCTCTAGAACTCGATCCCGAGGGAGGTGCCCTCCATCTCGGAGAACACGGGCAGGTTCTCCGCGTTGTAGCGATCCCAGGCCTGTGCGTCCCAGACCTCGAGTCGTTCGCCGAGGCCGTTGACCACGCAGTCCTTGTCGAGGTTCGCGTAGGCGCGCTGGCTCGCCGGGATGGTGACCCGCCCCTGCGAATCCAGCTGCTGGACTTCCGCACCGCTCACCAGGAGCCGGAAGAACGCCATGTGCTTGGCACTGAGGTTGGCGGTCGGCCGGACCTTGCGGACCAGTGCGTCGAACTCGTCTTCCGGGAAGACCGAGAGCGTGTTGGTGAACCACCCGCACACCACCACCCCGTCCGCCAGGCCGGGCCTGAACTTGGCGGGGATCGTCAGTCGTCCCTTGTCGTCGAGCTTGGGACGGTGTGTCCCGTACCCGACGAAGGCTCGTTCGCGTCCGGAGTCGGCGAGATCGGTGTCGGTCACCCGCCACCTCCTGGGTCCAGGCCCTCCCCCCGGGTCCGCCGTCGCGGCCGGGGAGGTCGGAAATCTCCGTCGAGCTCCTTGCGCTCCCCACTGTACCCCACTTTCCCCCACACACAAGGATCGTTCCCCACTTCTCCCCACAGACATACGTTTCTGCAGGTCAACGCGGCTTCTGCGCGGGAAAAATCGGCAGGATCTCCGTGGCGCCCCGGCGTGGCGCGCGCAAGAGGACGCGCCCTACCGGGACTTATGAGGCATGTGAGGGCCAGTGTGACAGACGGGTGTCCTCAGGTGGGGAGAAGTGGGGTCACGGGGTGGGGCGTGGTGGGGCGACGGGGTGGGGCCGCGTGGGAGAACGCGGCTCGGCGCGGTGGGAGGCCCCCGTGGTGCGGCCCGTGGCGCGGGGGCGGGGCGGCCGCC
>DUTZ01000591.1 GCA_012841845.1 Actinomycetales bacterium
GACGGCGACGCGGTGGTCGCCGAGAGAGGCGACGGCGGCGAGGATCGCGCCGGCGGCCGAGCCGGATCCCCGGGGGTTGACGTCGAGCCCGGCCCGGTGGGCCCGGACGGCGTCGGTGATGCGGGACCGGATCTGCTCGAAGACCGCGGTGACCGCGGCCCGGTCCTCGGGGCTGAGGTAGCGGCCGTGCCAGCGGTAGAGGGCACCGCGGGAACGGTGGACGAGGGTGGCGCGGGTGACGGCGGCGACGAGCGCCTCGAGGTCGCCGGTGCCCGCGGCGGCGTCGAGCTCGACGACGAGGGTGAAGACCGCGTCGCGGAACATCTCGTACTTGCCCTGGACGTGCCGGTACAGCGCGCCCGACGTCACGGCGAGGCGTTCGGCGATGTGCTCGACCCGCGTCGAGTGGTAGCCGCGCAGGGTGAACTCCTCGGCCGCCGCGAGGGCGATCTCCGCACGTCGGGAGCCCGGTTCGGGCGCGGGGAGCGCCCCGTCGAGGGGGCCGCGGTGCGCGGCGGGGAGTGTCGTCACGGTCACCACCTCTCGGGTGTCTCACGGGCCTCGTCGTAACGCGGTGTGATCTTGACAACAGCCGCTACAGTGGCCATAGTAAACCGTGATTCACAGATATATGTGATCGAATCCACGAGATCCCGGAAAGGGGCCCACCACCTATGTCAGTGCCGGAGGCCTACATCTACGACGCGGTGCGGACGCCGCGGGGACGCGGGAAGTCCAGCGGCTCGCTCTACAGCGTCGCGCCGATCGACCTCGCCGTCGGCGTGCTGACGTCGCTCGTGGAGCGCAACTCCGGCCTCGACCCGGCGCAGATCGAGGACGTCGTGATGGGCATCGTGAGCCCGGTCGGCGAGCAGGGAGCGGTCCTGCCCCGCATCGCCGCGATGGCGGCCGGGCTGCCGGAGACGGTGGCCGGCGTGCAGGAGAACCGCTTCTGCGCCTCGGGCCTCGAGGCCGTCAACCTCGCCGCGCAGAAGGTGCGCGCCGGCTGGGAGGACCTCGTGGTGGCCGGCGGCGTGGAGTCGATGTCGCGGGTGCCGATGGGCTCCGACGGCGGCGCGTGGGCCCAGAACCCGCGGATCAACTACGAGACCTCCTTCGTCCCCCAGGGGATCGGCGCCGACCTCATCGCCACACTCGAGGGCTTCACCCGCCGGGACGTCGACGAGTTCGCCGCCCGGTCCCAGGACCTGGCCTCCGCGGCGTGGGACGCCGGGCACTTCGCCCGGTCGGTCGTGCCGGTGGTGGACGCCAACGGGCGCGTCGTCCTCGACCACGACGAGCACATCCGCCGCGGCGCCACGGCCGACGACCTCGCGGGGCTCAAGCCCTCGTTCGCGGCGCTCGGCGACCAGGCCGGGTTCGACGCCGTGGCTCTACAGAAGTATCACGCCGTGGAGCGGATCGACCACGTCCACCACGCCGGCAACTCCTCCGGCATCGTCGACGGCGCCACCGCCATGCTCATCGGCAACGCCGAGGCCGGCGAGCGCAACGGGCTCACACCGCGCGCCCGCATCGTGTCGGCCGCCGTCATCGGCTCCGAGCCGACCATCATGCTCACCGGCCCCACCCCGGCCGCACGCAAGGCGCTCGCCAAGGCCGGGCTGACGATCAGCGACATCGACCTGTTCGAGGTCAACGAGGCCTTCGCCTCGGTGCCGATGAAGTTCGCCAAGGACCTCGAGGTCCCCATGGAGAAGATCAACGTCAACGGCGGGTCCATCGCCATGGGCCACCCGCTCGGCGCGACCGGCGCGATGATCCTCGGCACCGCGATGGACGAGCTGGAACGCCGCGACGCCCGCTACGCGCTGGCGACCCTCTGCGTGGGCGCCGGCATGGGCATCGCCACCGTCATCGAGCGCGTCTAGGAGACCACCCCAACCATGAGCAGCGACTTCACCAACACGATCCGCTACAGCAAGGACGCCGACGGCGTGGTCGTCCTCACGATGGACGACCCCAACCAGAGCGCCAACACGATGAACGCCGACTACCTGGCCTCCATGGAGGCCACCGTGGCGCGGCTCGAGGCCGAGTCCGACGAGATCACCGGCGTGGTGCTCACCTCGGCCAAGAAGACCTTCTTCGCCGGCGGCGACCTCGGCGACATCCTGTCGATCCCGGCCGACGGCGCCGACCTCGCCGTCGAGACCGTCGAGCGCGCCAAGGCGCCGCTGCGCCGCCTCGAGACGCTCGGCAAGCCGGTCGTGGCCGCCATCGCCGGCGCCGCACTCGGCGGCGGCCTCGAGATCGCGCTCGCCACCCACCGACGGATCGTCGTGGACTCCCCGGCCATCCAGCTCGGCCTGCCCGAGGTGGGCCTGGGCCTGCTGCCGGGCGGTGGCGGGATCGTCCGCACCGTCCGCATGCTCGGCGTGGCCACCGCCCTCATGGAGGTGCTCCTCGAGGGCAAGCGCCTGCGTCCGGGCAAGGCGCACGAACTGGGTCTGGTCGACGAGCTCGTCGCCACCCCCGAGGACCTGCTGCCGGCCGCCAAGGCGTGGATCGCCGACAATCCCGAGGCGGCCCAGCCGTGGGACCGCAAGGGCTACCGCATGCCCGGCGGCACGCCGTCGAGCCCGTCGCTCGGCGCCAACCTGCCGGCCTTCCCCGCGCTGCTGCGCAAGCAGCTCAAGGGCGCCCCGTACCCGGCCCCGGTCGCCATCATGTCGGCGGCCGTCGAGGGCGCCGGGTTGGACTTCGACGGCGCTCAGGCCGTCGAGGCGCGGTACTTCGCGGGGCTGGCCACCGGGCAGACCGCCAAGAACATGATCCGCGCCTTCTTCTTCGACCTCCAGAAGGCCAACGGGCTCGCCAGGAAGTACGGCTCCGCGGACCGCGAGCCGATCGGCAAGGTCCTGGTCCTGGGCGCCGGCATGATGGGCGCCGCGATCGCCTACGTGTGCGCCAAGGCCGGCATGGAGGTCGTGCTCAAGGACATCGACCAGGGCGCCGCCGAGCGGGGCAAGGGCTACTCCGAGAAGCTCGTGGCCAAGACGGTCGCGCGCGCCGCCGAGGGCGAGGCCCGCGACCGGGCGCAGGCCACGGGCGACGCGCTGCTCGCGCGGATCACGCCCACCACCGACGCGGCGGCCGCGGACGGGGCGCAGGCCGTCATCGAGGCCGTCTTCGAGGACCCGGCGGTCAAGGCCCGGGTCTTCGCCGAGATCGCGCCGCACATCGCGCCCGACGCGCTGCTGTGCTCCAACACCTCGACCCTGCCCATCACGATGCTCGCCGAGGGCGTGGACCGCCCCGCCGACTTCATCGGCCTGCACTTCTTCTCGCCGGTCGACAAGATGCCGCTGGTGGAGATCATCAAGGGGGAGAAGACGTCGGAGGACGCCCTCGGGCGCGCCCTGGCACTGGTCGCGCAGATCGCCAAGACCCCCATCGTCGTCAACGACTCCCGCGGGTTCTTCACCTCCCGCGTCATCGGGACCTTCACCAGCGAGGGCATGGCGATGCTCGCCGAGGGCGTGCCCGCCCCGACCATCGAGCAGGCCTCGTCGCAGGCCGGCTACCCGGCGCCGGTCCTGGGGCTCATGGACGAGCTCACGCTCACCCTGCCCCGCAAGATCCGCGACGAGACGCGCGAGGCCGCCGCGGCGGAGGGACGCGACCTGCCCGACCACCCGGGCAACGCGGTGCTCGACCGGATGATCGACGAGTACGACCGCAAGGGCCGCTCGACCGGCGCCGGCTTCTACGAGTACGACCCCGGGACCGGCAAGCGCACCGGGCTGTGGCCGGGGCTGGAGGACGCCTTCGGCGGCACCACGGAGATCTCGCTGCAGGACGCCATCGACCGCATGCTCTTCGCCGAGGCGATCGAGACCGTCAAGTGCCTCGACGAGGGCGTCCTCGAGACCACCACCGACGCCAACGTGGGCTCGATCCTCGGCATCGGCTTCCCGGGCTGGACCGGCGGTGTGGCCCGCTACATGGACCAGTACCCCGGCGGCCTGCCCGGGTTCGTGGCCCGGGCCGAGGAACTGGCCGCGGCGTACGGCGAGCGCTTCACCCCGCCGGCCTCGCTGCGCGAGAAGGCCGCCTCGGGCGGCACCTACGAGGAGGTCCACCCGTGATCCGTACCCGCTTCACCGAGGAGTTCGGGGTCCGCCACCCCATCGTCCAGGGCGGCATGATGTGGGTCGGCCGCGCCGAGCTCGCCGCCGCCGTCTCCGAGGCCGGCGCCCTGGGCATCATCACCGGGCTCACCCAGCCGACCCCCGAGGACCTGGTCAAGGAGATCGCCCGCTGCCGGGAGATGACCGACCAGCCGTTCGGCGTCAACCTCACCATCCTCCCCGCGATCTCCCCGCCGCCGTACGCCGAGTACCGGCAGGCGATCGTCGAGTCCGGCGTGAAGATCGTCGAGACCGCCGGGTCGAATCCCAAGGAGCACCTGCCGGTGTTCCACGAGGCCGGCATCAAGGTGATCCACAAGTGCACCTCGGTGCGGCACGCGATCAAGGCCGAGCAGCTCGGCGTGGACGCCGTGTCGATCGACGGCTTCGAGTGCGCCGGCCACCCCGGCGAGGACGACGTGCCCGGGCTGGTGCTCATCCCGGCCGCGACGGCCAGGCTCACGATCCCGGTGCTGGCCTCGGGCGGCATCGCCGACGCCCGCGGGCTCGTGGCCGCGCTCGCCCTCGGCGCCGACGGCGCCAACATGGGCACCCGCTTCATGTGCACCGCCGAGTCGCCGGTCGCCGAGCAGGTCAAGCAGCAGATCGTGGCCAACACCGAGCTGGACACAAAGCTCATCTTCCGCACCCTGCACAACACCGCCCGGGTGGCCGCCAACGCCATCTCGGCCGAGGTCGTGGCCAAGGAGGCCGAGGGCTGCGAGTTCTCCGACATCCAGCACCTCGTGGCCGGCGCCCGCGGCCGCAAGGTCTTCGAGGACGGCGACCTCGACGCCGGCATCTGGACCGCCGGGCAGTGCCAGGGCCTCATCGACGACGTGCCCACGTGCGGCGAGCTCGTGGACCGCATGATGGCCGAGGCCGAGGAGATCATCACCGCCCGCCTGGGCGGCATGGTGACGGCGACGGGGTCCGTCCGATGACCGCCTCCGGACGCGAGGCGCTCCGCGTCGAACGCGACGACCTCGGTGTGGTGACCGTGACCATCGACCGGCCCGACCGGATGAACGCGGTCGACTACGCGACGCTCTGCGCGCTCGGCGAGACGGTCACCGAGGTGGCCGCCGACCCCGGCACCCGCGTGATCCTCCTCGCGGGCGAGGGCGGCGCCTTCACCACCGGCGCCGACCTCCAGGCCACCCGCGAGCAGGCCGAGGCGGGGACGGCGCCGCCGGTCGAGGCCACGATGGACGCCGCCAACACCCTGGTCCGGGCCGTGCTCACCGCACCAGTGCCGGTGATCGCCGCGGTCAACGGCCCGGCCGCCGGGGTCGGCGTCTCGCTGGCCCTGTCCGCCGACCTGATGGTCATGTCGGACGACGCCTACCTGCTGTTCGCGTTCACCAACATCGGCCTCATGCCCGACGGCGGCGCCAGCGTCCTGCTGCCGGCGTCGGTGGGCCGCGCCGTGGCCTCGCGGATGCTGCTGCGCGGCGACGCCGTCTCGGCCGCCGAGGCCCGCGAGGTGGGCCTCGTGGTGGACGTCCTGCCCGCCGCGGA
>DUTZ01000592.1 GCA_012841845.1 Actinomycetales bacterium
CCGCGGCCCCGCGCTCGGCCCCCGCGGCGCCGCCGGGGGCCTCAGTCAACGAGCCGCACCTCGTACACGGTGTCCCAGAGCTTGCCGGTGAGCAGGACGTTCTCCGAGTCCGGGAGGGCGGCGATCCCGTTGAGCACCGCGTCCTGGTCGGACGGGCGGGGCTGCCCGAGCACCGAGGCGTCGTAGACGGCGGTGACGTGGCCGGAGGCCGGGTCGATGCGCACCACGTCGTCGGTCATCCACACGTTGGCCAGGACGGTGCCGTCCGCGCACTCGAGTTCGTTGAGCCGGGGGACGGGGGCGCCGCCGGCGGTCACGGACACCGTCCCCGTCTCCTCGAAGGTCACGGGGTCGCGGAAGGTGAGGCGGTCGGAGCCGTCGCTCATGACGAGGCGTTCGCCGTCGTGGCACAGGCCCCAGCCCTCGCCCGGGTACCGCACCTCGGAGCGCACCTCGAGCGTCTCGGGGTCGCGGTTGTGGGCCACGCCGTTCTTCCACGTGAGGGTCCACACGGTGTCGTCGGTGACGGCGAGGCCCTCGCCGAACTCGTCGGGGGCCATCGGCACGGACACGACCGGGCCCTCGCCCTCCAGGGGGCGGTGCTGCACCTCGGACCGGCCGAGGCGCCCCGTGGACTCGTAGATCCGGTCGCCCACGACCTGCAGGCCCTGGGTGAACAGGCGCGGGTCGTGGGGGAGGGTGCGGACCACCTCGACCGTGCCACGGGCGGGCTGCTCGGGGCCGTCGCCCACCGCCACGCCGCCCCCGGCCGAGCCCGCCGAGCCGGTGTCCACGCTCGACGAGGCGAGGGTGGTCTCGGCGGCCGGCGACGCCGACGGGGCGTCGTCTCCCGAGTCCGCGCACGCGGACAGGGCCCCCACCAGGCCGACGGTGAGGACGAGCGGGGCGAGGGGGCCGACGAGGCTGCGCATGCCTTCAGGATGCCGCACCGAAGGCCGGACCGTGAGACGGACCCGTCGACGCGCATAATGGGAGGGGTGAACACCGAGGTAGGAACGGACGCACCCGACACGGCCCCCGGGCCGTCGCCGGAATTCGACGACGCGCTGCGCGAGCGGCTGGCCGCCGCCGTGGACGTGGCGCGCTCTGCCGTCGCGGAGGTGGCCGCCGACGGGGTGGGCGAGCACCTCGGCCACGCGATCGAGGCGCCGTTCACCACCACCCACCGCTTCGCCGCCGCGCTGTCCGGCTACCGCGGCTGGCACTGGGCGTGCGTCCTCGCGCTGGTGCCCGGCGGCGAGGTCACGGTCGACGAGATCTCCCTGCTGCCCGGTGCCGACGCCGTGGTGGCGCCCGAATGGGTGCCGTGGGAGAAGCGCATCCGGCCCGGCGACCTGGGCGCCGGCGACCTCCTCCCGCCCGCCGAGGACGACGAACGGCTCGTCCCCGGCCAGCTGCTCACCGGCGACGAGGAACTCGACGAGTTGGCCGGCCCGGTGGGCCTCGGTCGCCCGCGCCACCTCAGCCGCGAGGGCCGGTCCGCCGCGGC
>DUTZ01000593.1 GCA_012841845.1 Actinomycetales bacterium
CACCGGCCGCCCCGGCCGAGGGCGAGGGCCGCCCCGACGCGGAGGACCCCGATCCCGCGGCCGCCGAGCGTGACGACGCCGCCGGAGCCGACGACGAGGGCGTCCGCCGCGGTGACTTCCGCGTCACCGTCCTGAACAACTCCAACGTCCCGGGCCTCGCCGCCGACGTCTCCGACGACCTGTCCGGCCAGGGCTGGGGCCGCGGCGAAACCGGCAACGCCCCCGAGGGCAACGTCGGCGTCTTCGAGCGCACCACCGTCGTCTACACCCCGGGCAACGACGCCGAGCGCGCCGCCGCCGAGGAAATCGCCCGCGATCGCGGCTGGGCCGTCGAACCCCGCGGCGACAACCTCGCCGGCAAGCCCGGCGGCGTCCTCGTCGTGGTCACCGAAGACGCCCGCTGACGCTTCCCCCGCGCCGTCGGTGGCGCCGGTCGCCGACGCGTGCCGGCAACCCCCGGCACCGGTCACCGATGCGTGCCGACGAGCCCCGGCCCGGTACCCGTCCGGGTCACCGTGCCCGGGCTTGTTCGACCGGCGAAAATGCAGGTCCACCGGCAATAATGGCCCCGCCCCGGGTATGAATCCGGCGGGGCTAGTAGTCTGTCGGGGTCCCGGTACCCGCCACCCCATTTCCCGCTTGTTTTCCGAGGAGACCCGAACCGAATGAAGCGTCGCACCGTCCGCACCTCCCCCGTCGTCGCCGCCATCGCCCTGGCCGCGCTGACCCTTGGCGCGTGCGGGACGGACGAGGGCAACGGCGGCGAGAACGGTGAGACCACCGCCTCCGCCGCCGTCAGCGTCGATCCGGCCGCCCCGGAGCTCACCGAGCGCGAGGGCGCCTACAACTTCATCCGGTCCGGCGACGACGGCCGCACCTACACGCTGGCCCACGTCAAGGTCATGTCCGAGGACGGCTGGCTGGGCCTCGCCGACGAAGAGGGCCAGTACACCGCCCTCGAGGACGGCGAGTACAAGGTCGTCGCCCGCGGCGACTCCGGCTGCGCGGGCGTGGGCCTCGAGTCCGACGAGGGCCTCGGAATCATCGGCGAGGTGCACGTCGCCGACAGCACCGCCGACGTCTGGTCCACCCCGGTCGAAACCGACACCGAGTACCTGACCACCGTCGCGCTGGTCGACGGGGACGACGAAATCGTCGCCTGCGGCCGCGCCGTCACCTGGACCGAGCCGACCACGACCTCCACGTCGGCCACCTCCTCCTCGGCCGCGACGTCCACCACGTCGTCGTAAAGCGACGCCGTAAAGCACCGCCCGCGGAGGGAAGTGGGGGCGTGCGCTTGCGGCGCGAGCCCCCGGGAATGTGGTGAGATAAGGGAATGACCGAACAATTCGCCGGCTCGCCCCGCCCGACCCTCGGCGTCGAGTGGGAGGTCGCCTTCGTCGACCGCGACACCCGCGACTTGGCCCCGCTTGCCGACGAGGCCCTGCGGATAATCGAGGCGGAACGCCCCGGCCACCGCATCCAGCGGGAATTCCTGGCCAACACCCTCGAACTGGTCACCGGCGTGTGCACCGACGTGCCCATGGCCGTCGCCGACCTCGGCGACCAGCTCGACCTCGTGCGCACGGCCGCCGACAAGCTCGGCGCGGACGTGTGGAGCTCCGGCTCGCACCCCTTCGCCCGCGGCACCTCCCTGCAGGTCAGCGAGAAATCCGCGTACAACGAAATCATCGCCCGCACCCAGTGGTGGGGGCGGCAGATGCTCATCTGGGGCATCCACGTCCACGTCGGCGTGCGCTCGTCGGACCGCGTGTGGCCCATCATCAACGCCCTGAAGGTCAACATGCCGCACCTGCTGGCGCTGTCGGCGTCGTCGCCGGCGTGGAACGGCGAGGACATGGGCTACGCCTCCAACCGCACCATGCTGTACCGCCAGCTGCCCACCGCCGGCCTGCCGCCGGACGTCCACGACTGGGCGCAGTGGGAGGCGTACATGCACGATCAGTCGGTCAGCGGCGTCATCAACCACACCGGCTCGATGCACATCGACATCCGGCCGGCGTCGAAGTACGGCACCATCGAGGTCCGCGTCTCCGACGCCACCTCCAACATGCGGGAACTGGCCGCCATCGTCGCCCTGACCCACTGCCTCGTCGTGCACTACGACCGGATGCTGGACAAGGGCCTCGACCTGCCGACGCTGCAGCACTGGCACACCGACGAGAACAAGTGGCGCGCCGCCCGCTACGGCATGGGGGCGCTCATCATCGTCGACCGGGACACCGGAGAACGCTGGGTCAAGGACGACCTCGCCGACCTGCTGCGGACCCTGGCGCCCATCGCGGAGGAATTGAACTGCGTCGCGGAGCTGGAGGGCGTCCGCGACATCATCCGCGGCGGCGCCGGGTACGAGCGGCAGCGCCGCGTGGCCACCGCCGCCGGCGCCCTGCCGCCGCTGGTCACCGAGGACGAGGTCCGCGAACGCGAGGCCGAACTCGGCGGGCGCTCCCCGTGGGCCGCGGC
>DUTZ01000594.1 GCA_012841845.1 Actinomycetales bacterium
ACCACGCGGCCGACGCCACCGGAGGAACGGGCGGCGCGATGACGGCCGGCGGACGCGGCGGAACCGCCCACCCCGAGCCGGTCGGCGAGCTCGGAGAAGGGGACGGTGCGGGTGGCGTCGGACATCAGGGAACCTCGTCAGTCGTGGAACGTGTGAAGCAGGGGGTCCACCGGATTCCCGGCGGCCTCCAAGAAGGTAACAGAATCATCTCGACGTTGTCACGCCCGAAGCACGAAGTGACACGAAAGCGCTGGTGACAGCAGGTGTCACCAGCGCTTCGGGATCGTTATCGAGTAGTTGCAGAGCGCTCCGGGCTCAGTGGTCGGCCTCGCCCATCCGGTGCACGAGGATGAAGTTGGTCGAGCCCTCCACGCCGGGCACGCTCCCCGCCACGATCACGATGAGGTCGTCCTCGTTGTAGCCCTCCACCGGCAGCAGCAGCTCGTCGGTCACCTTGACGATCTCGGCCGTCTCGTTGACCCGGCTCGTGAGGAACGTCTCCGCGCCCCACGTCAGCGCCAGCTGGCTGCGGATGCGCGGGTCGCCGGTGATCGCGATGAGCGGCAGGTGGCTGTGCAGGCGCGCCAGGCGCCGCACCGTGTCGCCGGTCGAGGTGACGGCGACGAGAGCCTTGGCGCCGAGCCGCTCCCCGATCTCGCGGGCGGAATAGGAGATGACGCCGCGCTTGGTCCGCGGGATGTGGACGAGGTCCGGGGCCGCCGTCGAGTCCTCCTCCACGGCCACCGCGATGGAGGACATGGTGCGCACCGCGTCGTACGGGTACCGGCCCACCGACGTCTCGCCCGAGAGCATGACCGCGTCCGCGCCGTCCATCACCGCGTTGGCCACGTCGGAGGCCTCGGCGCGGGTGGGCCGCGAGTTGGTGATCATGGACTCGAGCATCTGCGTGGCCACGATGACCGGCTTGGCGTTCTCCCGCGCGATCTGGATGGCGCGCTTCTGGACCAGCGGCACCTCCTGCAGCGGGAGCTCCACGCCGAGGTCACCGCGCGCCACCATGATGGCGTCGAAGGCCAGGACGATCGCCTCGAGGTTCTTGACCGCCTCCGGCTTCTCCAGCTTGGCGATCACCGGCACGTGGATGTCCAGCTCGTCCATGATCTCGCGGACGAGGTCGACGTCCGCCGGGGAGCGGACGAAGGACAGGGCGATGAAGTCGACGCCGAGGCGCAGCGCGAAGCGCAGGTCCTCCTTGTCCTTCTCGCTGAGCGCCGGCAC
Source organism: Actinomycetales bacterium (assembly GCA_012841845.1). Lineage (GTDB taxonomy): Bacteria > Actinomycetota > Actinomycetes > Mycobacteriales > Mycobacteriaceae > Dietzia. Next base: position 1,240 of record DUTZ01000594.1, read on the forward strand.
CGAGACGTTCATCCCGGGCAGGGAGACGCCCTTGTTGTTGGAGACGGTGCCGCCCTCCGTGACGACGCAGTGGACGTCGTCGCCGTCCACCGACTCGACCTCGAGCGCGATGTTGCCGTCGTCGACGAGCAGCCGGTCGCCCCTGCGCGCGTCCGCGGCCAGACCCTTGTAGGTGGTGGACACCCGGTCCTTGGTGCCCTCGACGTCGGCGACGGTGATGACGACCCGGTCGCCGTCCTCCCACTCGTGCTTGCCGTCGGTGAACCGGCCGAGCCGGATCTTGGGCCCCTGCAGGTCCGCGAGGATGCCCACGGCCCGACCGGACTCGTCCGAGGCCTCGCGGACCCAGCGGTAGTTCTGCTCGTGGTCGGCGTGCTCGCCGTGGCTGAAGTTGAGCCGGGCGACGTCCATGCCCGCCTCCACCAGGCGGCGGATGCCGGACTCGGAGGCGACGGCGGGGCCCAGGGTGCACACGATCTTGGTACGACGCTTCACGGGCACCAATGTAGTCCCCCCGGCGATACCGGTCGTGAACCCGCGGGCAACGTCGGGCCAACGGGGGTGGCCGCCGGGCTACCCCTCGGGATCGCCCGCGGGCCGGAGCTCCGCGGGTTCCTCGCGGCCGCGGCGTTCCCGCCACAGGTAGACGAGCGCCGCGAGCAGCACCACGGCCGAGACGATCGTGTTGATCCGCAGCCCGAGCACGTGGGTCGCGGAGTCCGCGCGGAGCAGCTCCACCCAGAAGCGGCCGAAGCAGTACAGCGCCACGTAGAGGGCGAAGACGCGGCCGTGGCCGAGACGGAACCGCCGGTCGAGGAGCACCAGCAGCACGGCCACGAGGACGTTCCACAGCAGCTCGTAGAGGAACGTGGGGTGGACGGTGGCGATCACCTGTCCCGTCGAGCGGCCAAGGTTCTCGGAGTAGCCGTACGCCTCGTCGTAGCGCTGGTAGATCTCCAGCGCCCACGGCACGTCGGTCTGGCGGCCGTAGAGCTCCTGGTTGAAGTAGTTGCCGAGTCGGCCGATGCCCTGCGCCAGGACGATGCCCGGCGCCACGGCGTCGCCGAACGCGCCGATCGCGCGGATGCCCTGCTGCCGCAGTCCGAGGTAGGCGCCGAGGGCGCCGAACGCCACGGCGCCCCAGATGCCGAGGCCGCCGTCCCAGATCTTCAGCGCGTCGAGGGGGTTGCGGCCCTCCCCGAAGTAGCGGTACCAGTCCGTGGCCACGTGGTAGATCCGTCCGCCGACGAGGCCGAACGGCACGGCCCACAGGGCCGTGTCGAGGACGACGCCGGGCCGGCCGCCGCGGGCCACCCAGCGCTTCTCGCCCCAGAAGATCGCCACGACGATGCCGACGATGATGCACAGCGCGTACGCGCGGATCGGGAGCGGGCCGAGGTGCCACACCCCCTGGGGAGGGCTGGGGATCACGAGGCCGCCCCCGGGCGGCGCACGCCCTCGGCCAGCTCCGCGGTGAGCGCGCCGAGCGCGGCGCGGTCCGTGCCGTCCGGGCCGGTGGCGGAGATGAGCGCCGAGCCCACGATCACGCCGTCGGCGTACGAGGCGATCTCCGCCGCCTGGTCGCCGTTGCGCACACCCAGGCCCACGCCGCACGCGATGTCGGAGATCTCGCGGACCCGCTGCGTGAGCACGCGCGGGGCGTCGGTCACCACGTCGCGCGCGCCCGTGACGCCCATGACCGCCTGGACGTAGACGAAGCCGGCGGTGTGCTCGAGCGTCATGGCCAGCCGCTCGTTGGTCGAGGACGGCGCCACGAGGAACACGCGGTCGATGCCGTGTGCGTCGGTGGCGGCGATCCACTCCCGCGCCTCGTCCGGGATGAGGTCCGGGGTGATGACGCCCGTGCCGCCCGCGGCCGCCAGATCCGCGGCGAAGCGGTCCACGCCGTACTGCAGGATCGGGTTCCAGTAGCTCATGATGACGGGGACGGCGCCGGCCTCGGCGACCGCGCGGACGACCTCGAACGTGTCCCGCACGCGGAAGCCCGCCGCCAGCGCCGTGTCGGCGGCGGCCTGGATCGTGGGACCGTCCATCATCGGATCCGAATACGGGATGCCCACCTCGACCACGTCGCACCCGTGCTCGACCATCGTGCGGACGGCCTCGACCGAATCGGCCACCGTCGGGAATCCCGCCGGGTAGTAGCCGATGAGGGCGGCCCGCCCCTCGGCGCGGCACCGCGTGAACACCTCGCTCAGCGCGCTCATGACTCCACTCCCCCGTCCGCGTACTCGCCGTCGCCGTCGTCGGCACCCTGCCTGTGGTCCACCCCGGCCTCGGGGGGCGACCCCCCACCGATGAGGCCGAACCAGCGGGCGGCGGTGTCGACGTCCTTGTCACCCCGCCCCGACACGTTGACCAGGACGAGGCCCACGCCCTCGGCGGCGAGCTGCGCGGCGCCGGCGAGCGCGTGCGCGGACTCGATGGCGGGGATGATCCCCTCGGTGCGGCACAGCTGCGCGAAGGCGTCCATCGCCTGCGTGTCCGTGACCGGCCGGTACTCGGCGCGGCCGATGTCGGCCAGGTGGGAGTGCTCCGGCCCGACACCCGGGTAGTCCAGGCCGGCCGAGATGGAGTGGGACTCGATGGTCTGGCCGTCCTCGTCCTGCATGAGGTGGGCGTACGAGCCCTGGAACACGCCCGGACGGCCCGCGTTGACCGTCGCCGCGGTGCGGCCGGTGTGCACGCCGTCGCCGCCCGCCTCGCAGCCCACGAGCCGCACCCCGGTGTCGTCGAGGAAGGGGTGGAACAGGCCGATCGCGTTGGAGCCGCCGCCCACGCACGCCACCGCGGCGTCGGGCAGCCGGCCCACCTGGTCGAGCATCTGGGCCCGGGCCTCGGTGCCGATGATCCGCTGGAAGTCGCGGACCATCGCGGGGAACGGGTGCGGGCCCGCGGCCGTGCCGAAGGCGTAGTAGGTGTCGTCGGCGCGCGCGACCCACTCGCGCATGGCCTCGTTGATCGCGTCCTTGAGGGTGGCCGACCCGATCTCCACGGCCTCGACCTCGGCGCCGAGCAGCCGCATCCGCGCCACGTTGAGGGCCTGGCGGCGCACGTCCACGGCGCCCATGAAGACCTTGCACTCCATGCCCAGCAGCGCGCAGGCGGTGGCGGTGGCCACACCGTGCTGGCCGGCGCCGGTCTCGGCGATGACGCGGGTCTTGCCCATGCGCTTGGCCAGCAGCGCCTGGCCGAGCACGTTGTTGATCTTGTGCGAACCCGTGTGGTTGAGGTCCTCGCGCTTGAGCAGGACCCGCGCGCCGATCTCGGCGCCGAACCGCTCGGCCTCGTACAGCGGCGACGGGCGGCCCGAGTAGTGGCGCTGCAGGCGGTCGAGCTCGTCGAGGTACGCCTCGTCGGCGCGCGCCTTGGCGTAGGCGTCGGTCACCTCGTCGATCACGGCCATGAGCGCCTCGGGGATGTAGCGGCCCCCGAACAGCCCCCAGTGCCCCCGCTGGTCCGGTTCGTGCCCGGTGGGTTCCCGGAGCACCTCTCCCATGGTCGGCAGCGTCGGCAGGTCGTCTCTAGTCACGCCGCCCAGTCTGCCCGACGCGCGGGGACGGCGGTCAGCGGGGGCTGCGGGCGGAGCGGGTCAGCGCGGGCCCTGCGGGCAGGCCGGATGC
>DUTZ01000595.1 GCA_012841845.1 Actinomycetales bacterium
GGCCCGCTCGAACGCCCCGCGGGACGCGAGGGCGTCCACCTCGGAGACCAGGGCGCGCAGCGCCGAGGAGTCGGTGCCCCCGGCCAGGGCGTCCCAGCGCTCCCGCGACCGCGGGGGGTCGGGCAGCGCCATGAGGTCGGACCAGGCCTCGCGGGCGTCGTCCGCGCGTCGGAACGGCCCCACGGCTCCGGGGCCCCCGGGGGCCCGCGTGACCCGCGGCCGAGCGGAGCCGTCCGCGGCCGGCTCGAGCCACCAGCCGCGACGCGGGCTCCGGGACCGCCGGTTGTACGGCGGCTGGAGGGCGTCGATGAGCTGTTCCTCGACGGTCCACGCCTCGAGCATGTGCGCGCAGGGGACGGCGTCGACCGCGGTCGCCAGCCCGACCATCGTGCGCATGCGCCCGCGCGTGTCGCCGCCGGAGTAGTAGGAGCGGGCGCGGCGGCGCACGTCGGTGGACGACCCGACGTACAGCGGGCCCCCGGCTGCGTCGCGGAACACGTAGACACCCGGCCCCCGGTGCAGGCCGTCGGTGAGCGCGGCGCGGCGGCGGACGCCGGGGGAGAGGCGGGCGTCGTAGGCGCGGAGTTCGGAGACCGTGGCCACCCCGCAGTCCCCGACCCGGGCGATGAGGGCGTGGAGGACGTCGACCGTGGCGCGGGCGTCCGCGAGCGCGCGGTGTGTGGGCTGCACCGTGGCGCCGAGGTGGGCCGCGAGGTCGGCGAGGCGGTGGCTGCGGGTCTCGCCGGAGTGGAGGATGCGGCGGGCGAGCGCGAGCGTGCACAGCGACGCCGGATCGGGCCAGGCGAGGTCGACGGCGGCCGCGGCGGCGCGGAGGAACCCGAGGTCGAACCGGGCGTTGTGCGCCACGAGGACCGCCCCGCGGGAGAACTCGAGGAAGGTCGACATCACCTCGCCGAGGGAGGGGGCACCGTGCAGGTCCTCGGGGGCGATGCCGGTGAGCCGGCTGACGTGGGCGGGGAGGGTGCCGTCGATGGCGACGAAGGTGGACAGCTCGGCCTGCACCTCTCCGCCGCACACCCGGATCGCACCGACCTCGGTGATCTCGTCGGTGCCCGGCCGTGTCCCGGTGGTCTCGAGGTCGACGACGACGAAGGTCACCTGCGACAGGTCGGGTTCGAGTTCGTCGAACGCGACCTGGACCCCCACGGGGTCGGCGGTGGCGTGGTGCATGCCCGGGACGGTAGCCCGCGCCTCCGACAGGGTCCCGCCGCCGCACGGGGGATGTCGTAGCCGGACCGTAGGGTCCGCGGCAGAGCCGCAGATCGCGGAACGGTAACGAACGGGCAACACGCCCGGGATGGGATGTGACATAGATCATGCTCTCGATCGACTGCTCCCGTTGTCCACGAGCGTCGCACGGTTGCGACGATTGCCTCATCGACGTCCTCGGTGCGGGAAATGGCCAGGTAGACGCGCTGGAAGCGGACTCGTGTGGGTATGTCCTGGCGCCGGAGATCCGGTCTGCGATCGAGGTGCTCCGGGCGGCCGGACTGCTTTCCGAGGTCGAGATCGTGGGGGTCCGGGGCGCTGCCTGACGTGGCAACTGGACATCGACGAGACGGTTTCGTAACCTTTTCGAGACCTCGGAAGTCATCGCCCGCCCACCGGTGGGGAGCCGGGGTCACCACCTAAGAGCCGAGAGGCTCGCCGGGGAACCACGTTCCACTGGGGTGAATCGCCGACAGGGCCGCCAGGTCACGGTCGGCGTAGGACAGCCTTGCGTGTCCGAACCCGTCAGCTAACCCGGTCGGTGTCGCCAGGAAGAAAGAGGATTCGTCTCTCGTGGGAGCCCACAGCATCAAGACCAGCTCGACCGGTCGTCGCGTCGCCGCGGCGGGCATGCTCGCCGCCGGTGCCGCCGTCGCCGCCGCCGGTACCGCGACCGCCGCGCCCGTGACGGTGGACGTGCCCGCCGAGCTCCGCCTGCCGGGTGTGCCGAACCAGGTCACCGTCGACGTCCCCGAGGGCATCGCCCTCCCGCCCGGCCTGCAGCAGGCCGCCGCCCCCGTCGAGTTCGCCAACCCGGCGCCGCAGGTCTCCACCGGCCAGCGCATCCTCGACGCCGCCAAGACCCGCGTGGGCTCGCCCTACGTGTGGGGCGCCACCGGCCCCAACTCCTTCGACTGCTCCGGCCTGACGTCGTGGGCGTACAAGGAGGCGGGCATCTCCATCCCGCGCACCAGCCAGGCCCAGATCGGCGGCGGCACCCCGGTCGCCAAGTCGGACCTGCAGCCCGGTGACATCGTGGCCTTCTACAGCGGCGCCACCCACGTCGGCATCTACGCCGGCAACGGCCAGGTCGTCCACGCGCCCTACTCCGGCACGACCGTGAGCTACGCGCCGGTCGACTCGATGCCGTTCTACGGCGCCACCCGCTACTACTGAGTCGCGGCTCCGAGCACCTTTCCCGGCACCCCGCCGACGACCGGTCACGAACCGGATGTCGGCGGGGTCCGCTGTCTGTAGACTCGTGCTCCGTGCGGCACCCCCCACGCCGCGTCGTCCCCCTGAGTACTCATCCGAAGGTCCCGCCGTGTCCCTGACCCGTCCGTTCCGCGCGGCCGCCGGCACCGTCGCCGTCGCGGCCGTCCTCGCCGTGGGGATCGCCCCCGTCGGCGCCCAGCCCGCCC
>DUTZ01000596.1 GCA_012841845.1 Actinomycetales bacterium
CTCCGGGTCCACGGCGCCGGCCTCCTCGGCCACCACCCGCGGCACGGCGCCGGGCTCGGGCTCGAGCCAGGCGACCTCCCGGCGACCCGGCCGCACCGTCCGGGGGGAGGTGGCGGCGGGGTCGATCTCCGCGAGGAGGAGTTCGGCGACCGCGGCGACCGTGGCCGGCGTCCGGTAGTTGACGGTGAGTTCGCAGTGCACCCACCGGTCGTCCACGTAGGGCGAGAGCGCGTCCCCCCACGCGTCGACGCCGGCGGGGCTGGAGGTCTGGGCGACGTCCCCGACCAGCGTCATCCAGCGGTTGGGGGAACGGCGCATGAGCATCCGCCACGCCATGGCGGAGAGCTCCTGGGCCTCGTCGACGATGACGTGGCCGAAGGCCCAGGTGCGGTCGGCCCCGGCGCGGTCCGCCACGGTGAGGTCGGAGTCCGCCGTGTGGCGGCGGGCCAGCGACTCGGCGTCGACCACGTCGTAGGCCATGAGCACCTCGGGGTCGAGGTCGTCCTCGATGTCCTGGACGGCGGACCCGGTGAGGATCTCCAACGCCTCCTCGGCCTGGCGGACCTGCTCGGCCCACGCGCGGTCGGCCTCGGAGCCGTCCGCGGCCGGATCCTCGCCGAGCAGCTCGGCGAGCTCGTCGAGGAGGGGCACGTCGGCCGCGGAGAAGTCCTCGCCGTCGACCCTGTGCAGGGCCGCCTGGTCCTCGGCGACGTACTCACCGGCCGCCTCGGCGATCCGGTCCGGGTCACCGAGCAGGTCGGCCAGGACCTGCTCGGGGCGCAGGACCGGCCACCACCTGTCGATCGCCCCGAGCACCTCCGGAGCGGCGGCGACCTCCGCGCGCAGCTCCGCGCGATCGTCCGCCCCGAGGAGCGGGCGCGACGGGTCCCCGAGGTCGCCCACGCCGTCACCCTCGGGGGCCCACGCGGCGGCCTCGGCGTCGCCCACGGGATCGGTGAGGGCGGCGACGTACTGCTCCGCGAGCGCGTCCACGATGCGGTCCGCGAACGCCTCCCGCGCCGCGTTGTGGGGACGACGGGTCATCCGCGCGCGCCCCCGCGCCGAGCGCACCATCGCCGGCGTGAGCACCAGGCGGTGCCCCTCGCACAGCACCTCGACGTCCGACTCCGGCGCGAGCTGACGCGCCCGCACCGCGGCGCGGAGGATCCCCACCATGTCGGCCGAGCCCTTGACCTCCTCGCCGCGCAGCGATTCCGCCCCGGTCGCCCGGACCCCGGGGTAGAGGTCGGCGAGGGTGCGCAGCACGACCCCGGACTCGCCGAGGGACGGCAGGACGCGCGCGATGTAGTCGAGGAACCGGGCGTTGGGGCCGACGATGAGGACGCCGCTGCGGTCGAGCTGGCGCCGGTGGGTGTACAGCAGGTACGCGGCCCGGTGGAGGGCCACCGCCGTCTTGCCCGTCCCCGGGCCGCCCTGGACCACCAGGACGCCACGGTGCGGGTTGCGGATGATCTCGTCCTGCTCGCGCTGGATCGTGGCCACGATGTCGGTCATGTGCCCCGAGCGGGCGGCGTCGAGCGCCTCGAGCAACGCTGTCTCGCCCACGACGTCGGCGGTGTCCTCCACGGGCAGCGCGCCGCCCTCCGGGGCCGTCAGGTACTCGTCGTGCACCCCGATGACCCGGCGACCGATCGTGCGGAGGTGGCGGCGCCGGTGCGTGCCCTCCGGCCGGGCGGTGGTGGCGAGGTAGAACGGTCGGCTGTGATCCGCGCGCCAGTCCAGGAGCAGCGGGGTGAGGTCCTCGTCGTCGTCCCTCAGACCCACCCGGCCGATCCGGCGGACCTCGCCGTCCTCCATGTCCAGGCGACCGAAGTAGAGGCCGAGGTTGGCGGCGCCATACGCCGCGAGCTCCGCCGAGTACAGGCGCACGAAGGACTCCCGCTCGGAGCGGGCCTGCGGTGTCCCCCCGGCGCCCCGCAGCACCGCGTCGAGCCGGGCGCGGGTGTCGGTCCGCAGTTCCTCGAGCCGGTCGAGGAGCCGGCCGAGGTGGCGCTGCTCCTCGGCGACGGCGTCGGGTTCCGTCACGGGCGCTCCTCTCGGGCTCGCGGGTGGATCGGACAGGACGTCCAGGCTACCGGCTGCGGCCGGAGGGCATCGGACGGCGACGACCCCGCCCGGCATGCGGGCGGGGTCGTCGGTGTGGTCACCGGCGCGGGGCCGGCGGGACCGCTCAGGGCGCGATGATGCGCGCGAGGCCCAGGCGGGCCCGGTCGGACTTCAGC